>NZ_BAAAFZ010000001.1:0-17076 GCF_039523795.1 Craurococcus roseus
TGGAGGGGTTTTCGATGGCGCCAGCGGCCGGGTTCGCGGAGGCGTTTGACTGATGGACGCGGGGACGCCGAGGCGGCCCTGTGCTGGCGGGGCGTCTTCGGCGCGGAGTCGTGCCAGGCGGCGGGGGCGGCGCGGACGCGCACCGCGGCTCCGCGGCCATGAACCGAGGGCGGCGGGGCTGCGATGCGGCCTGGCCCCGTGGAGGCCGGCCCGGAATCGCCTTCGTTGGCGTTCACACGGCCGCTTTCGGGGCCGCGGTCCTCTCGTCGCCCGTGTTCGGCGTGCCGACGGGCTCGATGAGCAGCAGATGAACCTCCTCCTCGGCGACGGGGCGGTGCTCGACGCCGCGCGGCACGACGTAGAGTTCGCCCGGCCCGAGCCGCACGTCGCCGCCGCGGAGTTGGATGGTCAGCCGGCCCTTGAGCACGAGGAAGAGGTCGTCGGTGTCCGGGTGCGAGTGCCAGACGAACTCGCCCTTGGCCTTGACCACCATCACGTCGTGGCCGTTGAAGGCCGCGACGGTCTTCGGGGACCATTGCTCGGAGAACGCGGCGAGCTTCGCTTCGAGGTTGACCTTGTGCATCGGCGTGGGGCTCCTCTGTGCGCCGGATGGTGCCAAGCGGGAGCGCCGCGACCCGGCCCTGCCTCGCAGGCCCCCCATGCCGCATGGCGGGGAACGTTCAAAGCGGGCTTTGAAAAGCGGGGCTGCGGCGGGCGCGCCGCCGCCGGGACACCGGGAGAAGCGCGGCGCTTCGGGGAGAGGACGCCGGGGCAATGGCACCAAGCGGGCCCGTGCGGACGCCCGCGGCCACGCCGCCCGCGCGGCCTGCCCGATGGCGCCTCGCCCGTCACGAAACCCCGGCGGCGTGCGCCCGTTCGCTGCGGCACACCCCCGGCATCGGGGTCCGCACCGCCAGGGACCGCACCCGCCATGCCGCCGACCCGGCGCGCCCTGATGGGCGCCCCCTTGGGCGTCGCCGCGCTCTCGGTCCCCGCCACCGCCGCCGGCTCGTTCCCGCCCGGTTTCTCCTGGGGCTTCGCCGCGTCCTCCGCGCAGACCGAGGGCGACGCGGGCTCGCGCGGGCGTTCGATCTGGGACGACTTCGCCGAGCGCCCAGGCGCGATCCGCGACGGGTCGGCCCCGGCCGAAGGCACGGGCTTCGCACAGCGCTTCGCCGAGGATCTCGGCCTCGCTGCCGGGCGCGGCGGGGCCAATGCCTTCCGCTTCAGCATCGCTTGGCCGCGCGTGCAGCCCGAAGGCGTCGGCGCCCCGAATCCCACGGGCCTCGCCTTCTACGACCGGCTGCTGGACGCGATGCTGGCGCGGGGCCTGGAGCCCTGGCCCACCCTCTACCATTGGGACCTGCCGAGCGCGTTGCAGGCGCGCGGCGGCTGGCCGGAGCGCGACACGGCGCACCGCTTCGCGGACTACGCGGCGTTCGTCGGCCGCCGCTTCGGCGACCGGCTGCGGCGCGCGCTGGTCCTCAACGAGGCGGAGGTCCACGCGATGGAAGGGCATGGGCAGGCGTCGCACGCGCCCGGCCTCGCCTCCCGCGGCGCGTTCTTCGCCGCCGCGCACCACCTCAACCTCGGCCAGGGCTTGGCCGTGCGGGCCTTGCGCGCGGAAGCGCCGCGCACCGCGCTCGGCAGCGCCATGTCGCTGCGGCCGGTGCAGCCGGCCCGGCCCGGCTAGGAAGCGGCGGCGGGGCGCCTGGACGCGCTGTCCAACCAGCTGTTCCTCGACCCGCCCTTCCGCGGCGGCCGCTACCCCGCCGCGCTGGAGGCCGAGTTGGCGCCTTGAGTGCGCGACGGCGACGCCGCGGTGATCGGCGAGCGGCACGACCTGCTGGGCGTCAACTACTACGCCCCGGCGACGGCCGCGGCGGGCGGCCCGTTCGGGGCGCGGTACGCGGACGACCCGGACGACCCGCCGCGCACCCTGATGGGCTTCGTCGTGAAGCCCGAGGCCCTCGCCACGCTGCTGCGCCGGCTGCGGGACGAGTACGGCAACCCGCCGGTCTGGATCACCGAGAACGGCGCCTCCTACGAGGACCCGCCGCCGGACGCGGCGGGGGTGATCCAGGACCCGGCGCGGCGGGCCTATCTGCGCGACCACCTGCTGGCCGCCTCGCGCGCCGCCGCCGAGGGCTGCGACCTGCGCGGCTACTTTTGTTGGACGCTCACGGACAACTGGGAATGGGACAAGGGCTACACCCAGCGCTTCGGCCTCGTCGCCGTGGACCGCGCCGCGGGCGGCCGGCGCTTGCCGAAGGCGAGCCTGGACGCGTTCGGGGCGTGGGCCAGGGCCAACCGATTGGCTTGAGGGTCGGGGCGTCTGCCGGGTGAGGGATTTGAACCCCCGACCTTCGGTTTACAAAACCGCTGCACTGCCGCTGTGCTAACCCGGCGCGCGGCCGGTTGTAGCACGCGGCCGGGCGCGGGAAAACGGACGGGAGGAGCCGGGAAAGACCGAGGACTCGCGGATCGGGCCCGGTTCTTGTTGGCCCTGGATTGCTGGGCTCCTCGCCAGCCAGTCGAGGGTTGAGGGTCGCTGTCCGCGCGGTTCGTGCCGGTGTTTGCGCCGACGACGCCCGTTCTGTACTGCCGTTTTCGTGCCGCCCTTTGCGACCCCGGAGACAGGGGGGCGGCGTACCGGTGATGCGCGCCGGCACGGCAGCCCTACCCGCGGCCCAGCCATGGCGTGCCGACACGCGCAAGCCGACGGCGCGCCTGTGTTGGATCGGCCCGGCGAACGCCGCCCACGGCGTTTCAGAGCGGTTGGGGAGCGGCCGATGCGCGTTCCTGGCCCCCGTGCCGGCCGAAGCGCCCAAGGCGTAGGAAGCCTATGTCGTGCTCCGTCGCGCCGTCGCCGGTGGCGAGGTCGGCCACGGTCTCGCCCACGACGGGGCAGAACTTGTAGCCGTGCCCCGAGCAGGGCGAGGCCAGCACCACCTGCGGGAAACCGGGGTGCCGGTCGAGGACGAAGTGCTCGTCCGGCGTGTTGGTGAACAGGCAGGCCCTCAGCGCCATGGTCGCGCCGGCGCCGCCCGGGAAGTACCGCTCCGCGAAGGCGCGCAACAGGCGCTCGTCCTCCGCGTCCACCTCGCGCCGCGCCGCCTCGGCCGGGCCGCGCTCGCCGCGGTGGCCGTAGCGGCCGAATTTGAAGCCCGGCACCTCCCATTCGGGCAGGCCGTAGTACCGCCCCTCCCCAACCTTCAGGTTGAACACCGGGAAGCGCTCCGGCGCGAACAGCCCGGGTTCCTTGGGCCGCAACCAGGCGAGCACCTGCCGCTCCGGCACCGCCAAGCCGCCCGCGAGCGGCGGCGCGAGGTCGGCCATCCAGGCGCCGGCCGCCAGCACCAAACGCCCGGCCTCGTGGCGGCCCTTGTCCGTCGTGACCGTGACGCCCTCGCCGCCCCCGCGCGCTTCCCAGCCCAGCACCCGCTCCCGCGCCCGGATGTCGGCGCCGGCGGCCATGGCGGCGTTCGCGTGCGCGACGATCGCCCGCTCGCTCAGCACGAAGCCGCCTTCGGGCTGGAACACGGCGCGGTGCGCGGGCGGCAGGCGGTAGCCGGGCCAGCGGGCGTTCACCTCCGCGCCCGTCAGCGCCTCGTGCGGCAGGCCGTGGAGGCGGGCGGAGGCCAGGGCGCCGTTGAAGATGGCGCCGTCCTCCGGGCCGGCGTCCACGGAGCCGGTGATCACCAGCAGCCGCTCGCCGGACGCCGCCTCCAGCTCGCGCCACAACGCGTAGGCGCGGCGGAGCAGGGGCACATAGGCCGGGGCCTCGTAGTAGGGCAAGCGGATGATGCGGGTGACGCCGTGCGATGAGCCCATCGCGTGCGGGATGTCGAAGCGCTCCAGCCCGAGCACCCGCAGCCCGCGCCGGGCCAGGTGCCAGCAGGCGGCGCTCCCCATCCCGCCCACGCCCGCCACGATCACGTCGAAAGCCATGGTCTCGCTGGCCCCCCCCGCGCCGCTTAAGCCGCGCCGCCGCCCCGTCCGGCCCGGTCGTCAGCCGACTTCGATCTCGTCCTCGACCTCGTGCGCGAGGCCGACCTCCCCGATGGTGAGCACCACCTTCGCCTTGACCTTGCCGCCGGCGGGGAGCCGCCCCGCCTTGATGGCCTCGCGGACGGCGTTTTCGATCTCCCGCTGCGAGGTCACGCCGACCACCTTCAGGAACTTGCGCACCGACATGTTGAAGCGGTCTTCGTCCACGGGCCCCTCCTCCGCCGCTGCGGCGGGCGATGAAAGGCCCCGCCGGTCCGGGAAACTTTGCGGGCCGGGCCGCGCGACGCAAAGCCCCAACGGGCGGTTCCCCGCCCGGTCGACACTCAAGGACGCTTGTGCGGCGGCCGGGAACAGGGCACGGTGCGACATCACGAAAACGTGAGGGCACACATGCAGACCCCGACCGCCGCCGCCAACGACGCCGCAGTTCCCGGCGAGCGGGACTTCGCCGGGCTCGACTTGGCCTTTCCCGAGCGGGCGCGCCCGGCCGGCCACGCCCTGGCCGACCTCGTGTTCCAACTCTTGCTGGACCAAGCGGAGCGGGGCGGGGCGGCCGTGGTCCAGCAAGGGCCTGGGCTCGACCGGGTGTGCGTCGTCGGCCGCTTCGACCTGGAAGAGCTCGCGGCCGACCTTGAAACCTTCTTCGACTGAGCCGGCGGCGGCGGACGTGGGGCGCGCCCTGGGGCGCCACGCGGACGAGCGCCGTGCGGACCGTGGCGGCCCCGGAGCTCCGTCGGCCTGTCCAGGAAGCGGCCGTCCAGCCAAGCGCGGATGGCATCGGCACCCGCCCCGGCCGGCGCACCGCCGCCCGAGGCGGGCCAAGGGGATGACGCCGTGAGCGCGACCGCCGGCCGGGATGGCGCCGAACGGGCCGGCAGCGTCACCGACGCCGACCGGCTGACGGCCCTGCGCTTCGCCATCGGCCGCCCCGGATGGCGGGTGGAGGCGCTGACCACGGCGCGCGGCGAAGCCTTCCTCCGCATCACCACGACCGATCAGGGCACCGGCGCCGTGCGCGCTTGGAGCGTGACGCGGACCCGCGAGGGGCTCTTGGTCGGCGACGGGACCTCCGGCGAGCGCCTCCTGGCCGTGCCGGCCATGCGGGAAGCGTTGGTGGAGATCTGGGAGGCCACGGTCGGCGCCGCCGCCGATTGACGGTCCAGGTGGCGGGGCGGCGCCTCGGGCCGGTGCCCGCCCCTTGCGGCGGGGGGCGGCCGTTCGGGAACAGGGTGGTGGCCCCCCCCTTGCGCCGGGCGCCCCGGTTCACACGCCGCGGGCGCCCGCGGCGTGGGCCAAGCGCGCCCCTGCCTCGTAGGCGGCTTCGCGCGCGCGGCGGAACGGCACCGAGCGCGGGTCGGTGGCCGGCAGCGGCAGGTCCGCCTCGCGCAGCGCGCCGAGGACGTGCTCCGCGAGGACGCGGCCGAAGGCAGTGCCCGGCCCGATGCCCCGGCCGTTGTAGCCGCTGAATCCGACGACGTTAGGGGCCAAGCGGTGGAAGCGGGGTAGGTCGTCGGCCGTCATGCCGATGTGCCCGTACCAGCCCGCCTCGAAGGGCGCGTCCCCCGCCTGCGGGAAGAGCCGCCGCAGCACGCGCCGCGCCCAGGCTTCGTGGACGCCCGCGCCGGCGCCCCGGAGCGCGCCCACGCTCCCCACCACCAAACGCCCTGAGCGGTCCATGCGGAAGGAGCTGAGGACCCGCCGCGTGTCCCACGCGCCTTCGCGGCCTGGCAGCACCGATGCCCGGGCGTTGTGGCCGAGCGGCGCCGTGGCGAAGTTGAAGTAGGGGAGTCGGACGATCTCCTCCCGAACCGCCGGCCAGGGCGCGGAGGTGTAGGCGTTAGTGGCGACGACCACCCAATCCGCCGTGACGGAACCGCCGGGTCCCGAAACGCGCCACGCCCCTCCGCCCGCCGCGCGCTCGCACCCGGACACCGGGCTCGCGGTGAAGACGCGCGCCCCGGCATCGAGCGCCGCCCGGGCGAGTCCGCGGGCGTAGGCGAGCGGCTGGACGGTCCCGGCGCGCGCGTCGAACAGCGACCCGGCGTAGGCGCCGGACCCGACGCGCGCCGCCGTCTCCGCCGCCCCGAGCAGCCGCACCGGCGCGCCGCGCGCGGCCCACTGCGCCGCGCGCCCCTCTATGTCGCGCAGCCCCTTGGCGCCGGCCGCGCAATGGAGGGTGCCGGCGCGCTCCGCCTCGCACTCGATCCCGCACCGCTCGACGAGGTCGAAGACGAGGCGCGGCGAGTCGCCGAGCAGGCCGAGGAGGCGCCCGCCGTACTCCTCGCCCAGGCGTGCCACGACGTCGTCCGGCGGCAGCCAGAGCCCGGCGTTGACGAGCCCGACGTTGCGGCCGGAGCCGCCGAAGCCGACCGCGGCGCCTTCCAGCACGGCGACGCGGCAACCGGCCTCGGCGAGCCGCAAGGCGGCGGAAAGGCCGGTGTAGCCCGCGCCGACCACCACGGCGTCCGCGCGCAGGTCGCCTTCCAACGCCGGCGTTTCGGGGGCGGGCGGGGCGGTCCTGTCCCAAAGGCCGTGGGAGCGCGGGTCCGAGGCCGTGGACGGCGGCGCGGCGCGGCGACGGTCGGCTGCGGTGGCCAAGGGCTGCCTCCCGGAGGCGTTTCCCAACGCCGGGACGCGGCGCCTCAAGCCGGTCCGCCCGGGCGGCCCCTGGCGCGGGTTGCCTCCACTGGTCACCCGGAGCGCGGGGCGGGGTCGCCGCCGGCCACGGCGAGCGCGGCGGCCGCTAAGTCGGACAAGGCGGTGCCGACCGACTTGAACAGCGTCACCTCGTCAGCGGCGCGCCGGCCCGCCTCGCCGCGGCAGAGCGCCGCTAGCGTGCCCCGCACAAGCGACCCGGCCGGCAACTCGCCGCAGGTGCCGATGGCCGCCTCCGTGTCCACGAACACCGCCGCCCGCGCGACGGCTTCGCCGTCGGCCTCCCGCATGGCCGCCGTGAACGCGCCCACGAGGTCCAGGTGCTGCCCGGGACGCAGCCAAGCGCCGCGGAGGACGGGTTCGCGCGCCAGCGTGGCGCAGCTCAGGACGTCCGCGCGCCGCGACGCCGCTTCCAGGTCGCGCACGGCCGAGGCCCGGAAACCGGAGGCGTCGAGCTCGCGCGCCAACGCTTTCGCGCTGGCCCCGCTCGGGCTCCAGACCTCCACCTGCGCGAGGCCCGGCAGCGCCGACCGCATGGCGAACGGCAGGAGCCGGCCCACGCGCCCGGCGCCGCACAGCAGCATGCGAGACGCCCCCGCTGGGGCGAGCAGGGAGGCGGCAAGGGCGCTCACCGCCGCCGTTCGCCGGGCCGTCAACTCGTCCCCGTCCAGGAGGGCTGCGGGCCGCCCGGTGGCGGACTCCTGCAGCACGTAGAGCGCGTGCACGGCCGGCAGCCCGGCGCCCGCGTTCGCCGGGTGGACGGTGACGACCTTGGTGCCGAGCCAAGCCGCGTCCCAGGCCGGTTTGAGGAGGAGCGTGGCGCCGCCGGGCAGCGCGTGCACGTGCCGGTCCGGCACCTCGGCCGCGCCGGCCGCGAAGCCGGCGCGCAGGGCCGCGACCAGGGCCGGAAAGGGCAGGGCCGCGGCCGTTTCCGCGGCGCCGAAAACTCTCACGTCCCGGCCCGTCCGGCCGCTCTCACCGCCGTGGGGGGCGGCAGCGGACCGTGCGGCGCGCCGCAGGCACCCGCCGTTGGCCGCGCGCTGGCCCGGGCCGTGACCGCCCCGGACCGGCTCCTCGCCGAGCCCCCTCCCCCTCGTCCCATGGCGCCCTCCCGCCCCGAACCCGCTCGACCGGCGACGGCGCGGCGGCGACCGCCTTCGGTTCCCCCAGAACCGCGCGCCGCGCACCCAGGGGGCCTGCACGGGCCGAGGCCGATGGGATGTGGCCAACCCGGCGGCCGCAGCCGCCGCCGCGCGCTCCCGATGTACCGCAAGGAGCGGAATCGGGGAGGAGGGTGCGGCCATGCGCACCGGCCGCAACGGTCTCGGCGTGCGGCGCACCCAGTTCGCCCACCGCTCCGTCCCCATGAGCGGAACGGCGACTCGGGACACGCGGCCGGGCCCGCCCGGTCCGGCGCCGTCCCGGGGCGATCCGAGTTCGCCCACGGCCGGCGCATCATCCTTGTTGGGGAATGGCGGAGGGGACCGCCGCGCGCCTGCCCGCGCCCCATCCATCCAGCGCCAGGAAAACCGCGGGCGTCGTGTAGAGGGTCAGGAGCTGCGACAACAGCAGCCCGCCGATGATGGCGATCCCGAGCGGCTGGCGCAGCTCCGACCCCGCGCCGGAGGCGAGCGCGAGCGGCACCGCGCCGAACACGGCGGCCAGCGTGGTCATCAGGATCGGCCGGAAGCGCTCGCGGCACGCCTCCAGGATGGCGGCCGCGCCCCCCACGCCCTCGTTCCGCTCGTGCTCCAGCGCGAAGTCCACCATCATGATGGCGTTCTTCTTCACGATGCCCATCAGCAGGATCACGCCGATGAAGGCGATGACGGTGAAGGGCGTGCCGGTGGCGAGCAGCGCCAGCAGCGCGCCGATGCCGGCGGCGGGCAGCGTGGAGATGATGGTGAGCGGGTGCAGCAGGTGCTCGTACAGCACGCCGAGCACGATGTAGATGGCCAGCACCGCCGCCAAGATCAGCAGCGGCTCGTCGCGGGCGAAGGACTGGAAAGCCTTGGCGCCGCCGGCGAACTCCGTCCGCATCCCGGCCGGCAGGCCGACCTCCCGCACCGCCGCCTCCACCGCCGCCGAGGCCGCGCCGAGCGAGACGCCGGGGGCGAGGTTGAAGGTGATGGTCGAGGCGGGGAACTGGCCCTGCTTCGTCACCGCCAGCGGCGCGGCGGCGCGCTCGATCCGGACCAGGGACGAGAGGGGCACCTGCGCGCCGCCGGTGCCGGTGACGTAGATGTCGTCCACCTGCTCAGGGTGCTGCTGCCGGCCAGGTTCGACCTCCAGCACCACGCGGTACTGGTTGCGCGGGCGGTAGATCACCGAGACCTGCCGCTGCGAGAAGGCGCTGTTGAGCGCGGCGTCGATCGCCTGGACGCTGACGCCGAGCCGCGCCGCCGCGTCCCGGTCGATCTCCAGCCGCGTCACCAGCCCGGCCCGTTGCTGGTCGGAGGACACGTCGGAGAGGCCCGGCACGGTGCGCAACCGGTTCACCAGGACCTCCGACCAGGTCGCGAGCCCTTCGAGGTCGGGCGAGAGCAGCACGAACTGGTTGGCCGCGTTGCCGGGGCGGCCGCCGATGCCGATGTCCTGCACCGCGCGCAGGAAGGTCTGGATGCCGGGCACCGCGGCCAGCGGCCGGCGCAGCCGTTCGACCACCTGCGCCGCGCTCGCGTCCGGCCGTTCGGACAGCGGCTTCAGCGAGATGAAGAGCCGCCCTTGGCTGACGGAGGCGTTGAAGTTGCCGCCGCCCACGGAGGAGCTGATGCCGGCCACCGCCGGGTCGCGCAGCAGCACCTGCACCACGCGCTCCTGCAACTCCAGCATGGCCCTGAAGGAGGTGTCCGGCGGGGCCCGCGTGGTGCCGATGACGAGGCCCGTGTCCTGGTCGGGGAAGAAGCCCTTGGGCACGACCGTGTAAAGCCAGACGGTCAGCCCGACGAGGCCGAGCGTCAGCAGCAGCATGGTGCGGCGGAAGCGCAGCGCGTGCCGCAGGCTCCAGAGATAGCCGCGCGTCAGCCCGTCCATCGCCGCCTCGAACGCGCGCGCGAGGCGACCGGGCGGGCGCGGTTCGGCGCGGGCCAGGTGCCCGGCCAGCATGGGGGTCAGGGTGAGGGAGATGACGCCGGAAAGGGCCACGGCGATCGCCAGCGTCGCCGAGAACTCGCGGAACAGCCGCCCGACGATGCCGCCCATGAAGAGCAGCGGGATGAAGACGGCGATCAGCGACACGGTGATGGACACGACGGTGAAGCCGATCTGCCGCGCCCCCACCAGCGCCGCTTGCATGGGCGCCATGCCGCGCTCCATCAGCCGCGACATGTTCTCGATCATGACGATGGCGTCGTCCACGACGAAGCCGACCGAGATGGTCAGCGCCATGAGCGAGAGGTTGTTGAGCGAGTAGCCGAGCAGCCACATCGCCGCGAGCGTGCCGAGCAGGGAGAGCGGCACGGCGGCCCCGGCCGCGGCCACGGCGGAGGGGCGGCGCAGGAACACCGCGACCACCGCGACCACAAGCGCGATCGAGATCAGCAGCGCCTGCTGCACGTCGTGGACGCTGGCGCGGATGGTCTCCGACCGGTCGCGCACCGTGCGCACCTTGAGGCCGGCGGGCAGCCAGCGCTCGAGTTGCGGCACTAGGCGCTGGATGCCGTCCACCACCTCGATGACGTTGGCGTCGGCCTGCTTGAACACGATCACCAGCACGGCCGGCCGGCCGTCGTAGGAGCCGGCCTGGCGCCGGTCGCGCGTGTCGAGCGCGACGCGGGCCACCGAGGACAGGCGGACGACGGCGCCGTTCTGGGACTTCACGATGATGCCGGCGTAGTCCTCCGGCGCGTTGAGCCGGTCGTTCACCGAAACGGCGGCGGACTGCTCCCGCCCGTCGATCAGGCCGGTCGCCTGGGTCACGTTGTTGGCGGCGATCGCCTGGCGGATGGTTTCCATCGAGACGCCGGCCGCCTTGGCGGCGGCGGGGTCCACCGCGACGCGGATGGCCGGTTGCTCGGCGCCGCTGATGACGACCTGGGAGACGCCCGGAACCTGGGCGATGCGCGGCGCGACGACGCTGTCCACGGCGTCGTAGACCGCGCCCGGGGCCACGGTGTCGGACGCCATGGACATGATCAGCACCGGCGCGTCGCCGGGGTTGGCCTTGCGGAAGGTGGGCGGCGTCGGCAATCCGGCCGGCAGGTCGCCGCCGGCGGCGTTGATCGCCGCCTGCACGTCCCGCGCCGCGCCCTCGACGCTGCGCGACAGCTCGAATTGGACGACGATGGAGGTGCTGCCGAGCGAGGAGGTGGAGGTCATCTCCGACACGCCGGCGATGGCGCCCAGCCGCCGCTCCAGCGGCGCCGCGACCGAGGAGGCCATGGTGGCCGGGTCCGCGCCGGGCTGGTTGGCAAAGACGACGATGGTGGGCAGGTCCACGCTCGGCAGCGGCGCCACCGGCAAGGCGAAATAGGCGGCGAGGCCGGCGAGCGCCAAGCCGACCGACAGCAGGGCCGTGGCGATCGGCCGCCGGATGAACGGCTCGGAGATCGACACGGGGCGGCTACTCGGCCGGGTGCCCGGCCGCGGGCGGCCGCGCGCGGCGGCGCCCCAGCCGGGCGAGCCGTTCCCGGCCGCGCTCCATCGCCAGGTAGACCACCGGCGTGGTGTAGAGCGTGACCACCTGGGAGAGCAGCAGGCCGCCGACGACCGAGACGCCGAGCGGCAGCCGCAGCTCCGACCCGGTGCCCCGCTCCAGCACCAGCGGCAGGGCGCCGAGCAGGGCGGCGAGCGTGGTCATCATGATCGGCCGGAAGCGCAGCATGCTCGCCTCGACGATCGCGGCGCGGGCGCCCAGGCCGCGCTCGCGCTGCGCTTCCAGCGCGAAGTCGATCATCATGATGGCGTTCTTCTTCACGATGCCCATCAGCAGCACGATGCCGATGAGCCCGACGACCGAGAGATCGAGGCCGAACAGCATGAGCGCGAGCAGCGCGCCGATCCCGGCCGAGGGCAGCGTGGAGAGGATGGTGACCGGGTGGACCAGGCTCTCGTAGAGCACGCCGAGGACGATGTAGATCACCACCACGGCCGCCAGGATCAGCCAGGGCGCCCCCTGGAGGGAGCGCATGAACTCCGCCGCGTCGCCGGCGAAACCGCCGACGACGGTGTCGGGCATCCCGATCTCGGCCTCCGCCCGCCGGATGGCGGCGACCGCCTGGCCCAGCGAGGCGCCGTGCGCCAGGTCGAAGCCGAGGGTCACGGCGGGGAACTGGCCCTGCTTCGTCACCGTCA
This sequence comes from Craurococcus roseus, assembly GCF_039523795.1. Classification (NCBI taxonomy): domain Bacteria; kingdom Pseudomonadati; phylum Pseudomonadota; class Alphaproteobacteria; order Acetobacterales; family Acetobacteraceae; genus Craurococcus; species Craurococcus roseus. Next base: position 11,959 of record NZ_BAAAFZ010000001.1, read on the forward strand.
GCGGGCCGGCGGCGCGGCCGACGCGCGCGAACTCCGCGAGCGGCACCTGCGCGCTGCCGCCGGGCGGGGCGACCGCGGTGCCCTGCGCCGTCGCCGGCTGCCCGGCGGTGGCCGGGACGCGGAGCTGGGCGATCATGGCGGGGTCGTCCCGCAGCTCCGGGGTCGCCTCCAGCACCACGCGGTACTGGTTGTTCTGGGCGTAGATGGTCGAGATCTGCCGCTGCCCGAAGGCGTTGTAGAGCACGTCGTCGACGGCCTGCATGGTGACGCCGAGGCGCCCCGCGCGGTCCCGGTCCACGTCGAGCGTGACGCGCAGGCCCCCGTCGCGCTGGTCGGAGGAGACGTCGCGCAGCTCCGGCAGCCGCTCCAGCCGCCGTTGCAGCAGCGGCGCCCACCGCGCCAGCTCCGCCGGGTCGGGGGCCATCAGCGTGTACTGGAACTGCGTGCTGCCGGGGCGCGAGCCGATCTGGATGTCCTGCACCGGCTGGAGGTGCACGACCACGCCGGTCAGCGCGTCCAGCCGCGGTTGCAGGCGCGCGACGACGGCGCGGACGTCCTCGGCCCGCTCGTCGCGCGGCCGCAGCACCGCCGCGATGCGTCCGGTGTTCTGGGCCGCGTTCACCACGCCGGCACCGACCACGGAAGTCACCGCGGTGACGGCCGGATCGGCCCGGATCGCTTCGGCGACCTCCCGTTGCAGCGCCGACATGCGGGCGAAGGAGACGTCCTGCGGCGCCTCCACCGTCGCCACGATCTGGCCGGTGTCCTGCGACGGCAGGAAGCCCTTGGGCACCACCACGTAGAGCGCGACCGTGCCGGCGAGCGTCAGCGCCGCCAATGCCAGCATCAGCCCCTCCCGCCGCAACGCCCAGTCGAGGCTGCGGCCGTAGCCCCGGTGCAGGGCGGCGAAGCCCCGCTCGAAGGCGCGCGCGAGGCGGCCGGGCCGGTCGGTCCCGGCCGGCCGCAGCAGCCTGCCGCACATCATGGGCGTCAGCGTCAGGGAGACGAACATGGAGACGACGACCGCGATGGTCAGCGTCAGCGCGAATTCCTGGAACAACCGCCCGACCACCCCCGGCATGAAGAGCAGCGGGATGAAGACCGCGACCAGGGACACGGTGAGGGAAACGACGGTGAAGCCGATCTGCCGCGCCCCTTCGTAGGCCGCGGCGAGCGGCCGCTTCCCGCCCTCGATCAGGCGGACGATGTTCTCGATCATGACGATGGCGTCGTCCACCACGAAGCCGGTGGCGACCGTCAGCGCCATGAGCGAGAGGTTGTCGAGCGAGAAGCCGCAGAGCGCCATCACCCCGAAGGTGCCGACGATGGAGAGCGGCAGGGCGACGCCCGGGATCACGGTGGCGCGCCAGCTCCGGAGGAAGACGTAGATCACCGCCACCACCAGCAGCACCGCCAGGACCAGGGTGAACTGCACGTCGCGCACCGAGGCGCGGATCGTCTCCGTCCGGTCGGCGACCACGGAGAGCCGCGCCCCCTGCGGCAGCGCCCCTTCCAAGGTGCGGAGCTGTTCGCGCAGGTTGGCGACGGTCTCCACGATGTTGGCGCCGGGCTGCCGCTGCACGTCGAGCAGCACGGCGGGCCGGCCGTCGTGCCAAGCGCCGGTCAGCGTGTTCTCCAAACCCTCGACGGCTTGGCCGATGTCCTTCAGCCGCACCGGCGCGCCGTTCCGCCACGCGATGATGAGCTCGGCGAAGTCGCCCGGCTGCCGGATCTGGTCGTTGGCCATGATCGAGGAGGCTTGGCGCGGCCCGTCCACGCTGCCCTTCGGCGCGTTGACGTTGGCGGCCGCGACCGCCGTCCGCACGTCTTCGAGCGACAGGCCGTAGGCGGCGAGCCGCCGCGGGTCGGCCTGCAGCCGCACCGCCGGGCGCATCCTGCCCTGCACCAGCACCCGCCCGACGCCGCCCACCTGGGCGAGCCGCTGCGCCAGCAGCGTGTCCGCGGAGTCGGACAGGCGCGAGATCGGCAGCGTGTCGGAGGTGAGCGCCAGGGTCACGATCGGCGGGTCGGCCGGGTTCACCTTCGAGTAGGTGGGCGGGTAGGGCAGGTTCGCCGGCAAGGTGCCGCGCGCGGCGTTGATCGCCGCCTGCACGTCCTGCGCCGCGTCGTCGATGTCCCGGCCGAGGTTGAATTGCAGGGTGATGCGGCTGGTCCCGGGCCCGCTCACCGAGACGATGTCGTTGAGGCCGGCGATCTGCGCGAGCTGCCGTTCCAGCGACGCCGTGACCAGCAACGCCACGGTTTCGGGCGAGCCGCCGGGCAGGGTGGTCGTCACCTCGATGGTCGGGAAGTCCACCTCCGGCAAGGCGGAGACGGGCAGGCGCAGGTAGCCGAACAGCCCCGCCAGCAACACCGCGACGGCCAGGAGCGAGGTCGCAACCGGGCGGGCGATGAACGGGGCGGAGACGTTCACGTCACGGCCGGGCGGCGTCGGCCGCTTGGCGCGGGCGGCGGCGGGGCTCCGACGGCGGGGCGCCGTCGGGCGTCGGTGGGACGGGGTCGCTCACCGCCACCTGCGCCCCGGGGGTCAGGCGCAGCGCGCCGGAGGTCACCACCTGCTCGCCGGGCCGCACGCCCCCCAACACCACGGCCTCCGCCGCCGTCAGCGGGCCGAGCCGGAGCGGCCGCTGCTCCACCGTGCGGTCGGGCCCCACCACGAAGGCGTAGGCGCCGTCCGGCCCGCGCTGGACCGCGACCAGCGGAACGGTGGTGGCGTCCGGCACCGTATCCACCTGGAGGCGCACCCTGGCGAAGGCGCCGGGCCAGAGCCGCCCGTCCTCGTTCGGGAAGCTCGCCTTCAGCTTCATGGTGCCGGTCTGCGCGTCCACCACGTTGTCGAGCGTCAGCAGCTCGCCCTGCGCCGCGGAACCGCCGCTGGTCTGCGCCTCCACCGGCACGGGGCCGCGGGCGAGCGCCTCCAGCACGCGGGGCAGCTCCTGCTGCGGCAGGGTGAACACCACGGCGATGGGGCGGAGCTGCGCCACGGAAACGATGCCTGTGGCGTCGCCAGCGCGCACCAGGTTGCCCTGGTCCACCAGGCGGAGGCCGACCCGGCCTTCGATCGGCGAGCGGATGGTGGTGAAGGAGAGCTGGGTGCGGGCGCTGTCGATCGCCGCTTGGTCGCCGGCGACCTGCGCCTCGTACTGCGCCACCTGGGCGCGCTGCGTGTCCTGCTGCTGGCGGGACACGCCCTCGTTCCGCGCCAGGGCGGTGTAGCGCTGGAGGTCGAGCCTGGCGTTGGCCAGCAACGCCTCGTCCTGCGCCTTCTTCGCCACCGCCTGGTCAAGCGCCGCTTGGTAGGCGCGCGGGTCGATGCGCGCCAGCAGGTCGCCCTGCTTGACCTCCTGCCCTTCGCGGAAGGCGATCTCGACGAGTTGCCCGTCCACCTGCGCCCGGACGGTGATGGTGTTGAAGGCCTGCACCGTGCCGATGGCGTCGAGCACGATGGGCACGTCCTGCCGCGCCGCCGCCGCGGCCGTGACCGGCACCGGCCCGCCGCCGCCGCGGCCGCCGGCACGGCCCGCCGCCTGCGGCGCAGGCGCGGCATCGCCGCTCCGCGCCCAATACCAAGCCCCGGCCCCCGCGCCGCCGAGCAGCAGGAGGGCAAGGACGATCAGGGCCGGGCGGCGCATGGGCGCTGGGGCACTCCACAAGGATGCGGGGGGTGGTACGGCGCGGGGGGCGGCGCCCCACGGCCGCCCGCGCGGCCGTGATGCCCCCGGGGCTGCCACCCTATATGGGCGCGTTCCAGCCGCCACCCAGGGCGCGGAACAGCGCGACCGCCGCCTGGAAGCGCGCCAGCCGCGCCTCCACCAGCGTGTTGCGGGCGCTGAACAGGGTTTGCTGGGTGGTGAGCAAGGTGACGAGATCGATGGTGCCGGCCCGGAGCTGCGCCTCGCCGATGGCGTAGGCGCGCTCGGCCGTCCGCACCGCCTCGGCCTGCAACCGCTCCTGTTCCGTGGTCCGGCGCAGCGCGACCAGGGCGTTCTCGGTGTCCACCAGGGCGTTGATGATCGCGGCCCGGTAGGCCGCCAGCAGCTCCTCCGCCTGCGCCTCGCTGAGCCGCACCTGCCCCCGCAGCGCGCCACCGCGGAAGATCGGCTGGGTGAGACCGGCGGCGAGGCTGAAGATGGTGGAACCCGGGCGGAGCAGGTTTTCGAACACCACGCTCTGGAAGCCGCCGGAGCCGGTGAGGGTGATCGCGGGCAGGAGCTGGGCGCGCGCCACCACCACGTTGGCGTTGGCGGCGGCGAGGTTCGCTTCGGCGAAGAGCACGTCGGGCCGCCGGACCAGCACCTCCGCCGGCAGGCCGGGGGCCACGGGCGGGATCTTCAGCCGGTTGAAGCCCCCGCCCTCCACCGCCAGCCGCTCCGGCGGCAACGCGACCAGCAAGCCGAGCGAGTTGCGGTTCTGCTCCACCTGCTGTTGCAGCGGCGGGACCAGCGCCCGCTGCTGCGCCGCGATCGTTTCCTGCTGCGCCAGCTCGAGGCCGGTGCCGGTGCCGACGCCGAAGCGCTCCCGGATCACCCGCAGCACCCGCGTTGCGATGTCGAGGTTGCCGCGTTGGATCGCCAACTGCTCCTGCGCCGCCAGCAGGGCGAAGTAGGTGTTGCCCACCGAAGCCTCGGTGGTCAGCGCCACGGTGCCCACGTCGAAGCGGTTGGCGAAGGCGACCTGCTGCGCCGCCTCCAGGTTGGCGCGGTTCTTGCCCCAGAAGTCGATCTCGTAGGCGGCCGAGAGGCTCAGGTTGTTGGAGGAGAAGACGCGCCGGCGGGCGAAGTTGCCGGTTCCGACGAGCGCGCTTTGCTGTCGCACCGCCTGGGCGCCGAGGTCCACGGCCGGCAGCAACGCGGCGCCGACGATCCTGACCTGCGCGTCGGCCTGCCGGACACGGGCGACGGCGGCGGCGATGTCGAAGTTGGCGGCGACCGCGCGCGCCATCAGCGCGTCCAGCTCCGGCGAGCCGAAGCCGCGCCACCAAGCGGGGTCGGGCCACACCGCGGGCACGGCCGCGTCCGCCGCGCGGAGGCGTTCGGGCAGGGCGATGCCGGAGGTGGTCGCCGCCGGCGTCAGCCACCCGCAGCCGCCGAGCACGGC
>NZ_BAAAFZ010000001.1:17104-49204 GCF_039523795.1 Craurococcus roseus
CGGCAGCGCCAGCGGCAGCAACGCGGCGCGGCGCCGCGGCAAGCCCGGTCCCGCGCGCCGCGCCATTCAGCCTTCGCGCCGCCCCGCGGCCATGGCGTGGACCTTCGTGAAGGCGCCGCCGAAGGCGGTGCCGCGACCGGACCAAGCGGTCATCGCCCCGCGCCTCGCCGCGACGTCGAAGGGCTTGCGGATCATCGCCGCGTCCACCTCCCGCCGGGCGTCGCGCAAACCGGCGGGCGCGCCCTGGTGGCGGCCGCGCTCGGCGTCCGGCATGGAACGGAGGGCCGGCCAGTCCGCCTCGGGCAGCGCGTGCCCGATCCCCGCCACCATGCGGTCGGGACGCGGGCCGCCCCAAGACGCGACTCCGGGCAGGACCAAGGCGAACAGTCGGTGTGCCATCGATCCGGGTGATACGCGGATCGGCGCCGAGCCCCACGTCCCCGTCGCGCAATTCGGCGTGACCGCGCGCGAAGGAAACGCCGCGATGAGTCCGCCGGACGCGCGCTCACCGCCGGCCTCGGCCGACGCCTGTGCCGAAGATCCCGGCCGCCTCCGGGCGCAGCGGAGGCCCGCGCGCGTCACCGCGGCGGCCCGTCCTGCCGCGGGGGAGGCGGGACCGACACGGCCACGCGCAGGCCGGGGGCGTTGTCCGACAGCTCGATAGCCATCTCGTGCAGGTCGGCCACCGCCTTCGCCAGCGCAAGGCCGAGACCCGTGCCAAGCGACGACCGCGCCGCGTCCAGGCGGTGGAAGCGGCGGAACACGCGCCCGCGCTCGGCGGCGGGGATGCCTGCGCCGTCGTCGGCCACCGTGACCACGGCGCCCCCGCCGGGCGCCCCCTCCAGCGCCACCTCGACACGGCCGCCCTCGCGCCCGTGGCGCACCGCGTTCTCGACCAGGTTCGCCAGCATCTGCGTCACTAGCTCCCGGTCGCCCCAGGCGGCCACGCCGGGCGCGACCCGCGTTTCCAGGGTTTGCCGGCGCTCTTCGGCGGCGGGCCCGTACACCTCGGCCACGGCCTCGACGACGCCCGAAAGGTCGAAGCGCTTGAACGAGGCGCGCGCGCCTCCCCCCTCCACCTGGGCGATCCGCAGCAGCGCCTCGAAGACGCCCAGGATGCGGTCGCACTCCTTGATCGCGTCCCCCACGGCTCTCCGGGCGTCCGTTTCGCGCCCCGATGCCGCCGCTTCCAGCCTTTGCCGCAAACGCGACAAGGGCGTGCGGAGGTCGTGCGCGATGTCGTCGGTGACTTGCCGCACGGCGGCCATGAGGTCCTGCAGCCGGTCCAGGGTGGCGTTGATGCGCCCCGCGAGGCGGTCGAACTCGTCCCCGCCGGCGCGCGCCGGGAGGCGGCGGCCGATGTCGCCGGCCTCCACCGCCGCGAGCGCCGCCTCCATCGCGGCGGCCCGGCGCGCCACGCCGCGGCCCATCGCGATGCCGCCCAGCAGGCCGAGCAGCAGGGCGGCGCCCCCCACCCAGCCCGCCGCGCCGAGCAGGCGCGCTTCGAGGTCCCGCACCGGGGCGAGGCCGCGCGCCACCACCAGGAAGGCGCCGTCGGGCAGCCGCGTCCCGAACGCCAGCACCTCCGTTTCCGGCTGCGGCCCGCCTTGGAGGCGCAGGGTGCTCCAACCCGCGGCGCGCGGCGCTTGGGCGAGGTTGCCGGCCAGGCGCCCGCCGTCCGGCGCGGCCAGCAGGTAGTACCCCGTGCCGGTGGGGTCGGCCGCCATCCGCGCCTCCACCGAGACGGCGACGGACGGCGCCCCGCCGAGGCGCGCGGCGCGCTGCAGCACGCCCGCCTCCTGCTCCACATCGGCCGCGAGCTGGCGCGCCGCGAAGCCGATGGTGGCCCACCACGCCACGCCGGACAGCGCCGCCGTGCCGAGCAGCGTCAGCGCGAGGTGGAGCAGCGTGACGCGGAAGGCCGTTGTGCGCAGCCAACCCGGGCGGCGGCGCCCGCCTTCACCCGCCGGGGGCACGGATCGCGTAGCCGGCGCCCCGCACCGTGTGGATGAGCTCGGCGCCGAAGTCCCGGTCCACCTTCGCGCGCAGCCGGCTGATGTGGGTTTCGACCACGCTGGTGCGCGGGTCGAAGTGGAAGTCCCACACGCCTTCCAGCAGCATGGTGCGGGTCGCCACCTGCCCCGGCCGGCGCATGAGGTATTCGAGCAGCCGGAACTCGCGCGGCTGCAACTCGATCCGCTTGCCCGCCCGCGCCACCGTCCGGCGCAGGAGATCCATCTCCAGGTCGCCCACGCGCAGCACCGTCGGCTCGCCCTGCAAGGGCGGGCGTCGGGCGAGCGCGTTGAGGCGCGCGAGCAGCTCGGCGAAGGCGAAGGGCTTGACGAGGTAGTCGTCGCCGCCGGCTTCCAGCCCCTCCACGCGGTCGCCGACGCCGGCGCGCGCCGTCAGGAACAAGGCCGGCGTCTTCACCCCCGCCGCGCGGAGCGCGCGCACCAGGCCCAGCCCGTCGAGCTTGGGCAGCATTCGGTCCACCACCAAGGCGTCGTAGCCGCCGTCGCTCGCCAGGATCAGGCCCTCCCGCCCGTCGGAAGCCCGGTCGACCAGATGCCCCGCTTCCGTGAGGCCGCGCGCCACGTAGTCGGCCGTTTCGGCGTCGTCCTCGACCAGCAGTATCCTCATGGTCCTCCTCCCCGGCGGGCGGGCCGGCCCGAAGCATACGGATCGGTATGCCGCCCGCGAGGACCCGGTGATCGCCGCGCCCCACATCCCTCGCCGATCCGCCCCTTCCCGGGCGGCGAACAGGAGCGACGACACCCATGCCGCACACCGATCCCGCAACGCCCGCCGCCGCCAAGCCGCGGACGCGCACGGTCGCCGCCGCGGGCCTGCTCGCGCTGGCCCTCGGCACCACCGCGCTCAGCGTCCTCCCCGGAGGGAGCACCGCGCAACCCGCCGCGAAAGGGGACAACACCGCCGTCGTGCTGCCGCGCGCGCCGGGCCAGACCGATTTCGCCGACCTCGCCGCGCGCGCGACCCCGGCCGTGGTGGGCGTGACCGTCGCCGGCCGCGGCCCGTCTTCCGCCGCCCGCGCCGCGGAGGTGCCGCCCGAACTGCGCGGCACGCCCTTGGAGGAGTTCTTCCGCCGCTTCGGCGGGGGGCAGGGCCAGCAGCCGCCCCGCGGCCGCCCGGCCACGGGCAAGGGCAGCGGCTTCGTCATCGACCCGCAGGGCTTCGTCGTGACCAACAACCACGTCGTCGGCGGCGCCGAGAAGGTGACGGTGGAGCTTTCCGACGGGCGCGAGCTGCCGGCGCGCGTGGTCGGCACCGACCCGCAGACCGACATCGCGCTGCTCAAGGTCGAGGCCGGGGCTCCTTTGCCATACGTCTCCTTCGGCGACAGCGACGGGCTGCGCGTGGGCGAGTGGGTGCTCGCCATGGGCAACCCCTTCGGCCTGGGCGGCTCGGCCACCGCCGGCATCGTGTCCGCGCGCGGCCGGCAGATCGGCGCCGGCCCCTACGACGACTTCATCCAGACCGACGCGCCCATCAACCCGGGCAACTCGGGCGGCCCGCTGTTCGGCGTGAACGGCGAGGTGATGGGCGTGAACACCGCCATCTTCTCGCCGTCGGGCGGCAACATCGGCATCGGCTTCGCCGTGCCCTCCAACCTGGCCAAGCGGGTCGTGGCCGACCTGCGTGACGACGGCAAGGTGGAGCGCGGCTGGCTCGGCGTGTCGCTCCAGCCGCTCGACGCCGAGCTGGCGGCGGCGGTCGGGCTGTCCGAGCCGCGCGGCGCCCTGGTCGCCGGGGTGGAGCCCGGCTCGCCGGCCGCCAAGGGCGGGCTGAAGGCGGGCGACGTGGTGCTCGAGGCCGGCGGGCGCCCGGTGCGGAACCCCCGCGACCTCGCGTCGGCGGTGGCCGAGGCCAAGCCGGGCGCGACCCTGCCCCTCGCCGTGTCGCGCGACGGCCGGCGCACCGAGCAGCGGGTCGCCCTCGGCGAGGTGCCCGGCGCGCGCGTGGCGGGCAAGGGCGCCGGCGAGCAGGCCGGGAAGGGAGCGCTGGGCCTCGCCCTCGCGCCTCGGCCCGACGCGGCGAAGGGCGAAGGGGGCGCGGTGGTCGCGCGCGTGGAGCCGGACAGCGTCGCGGAGAAGCGCGGCCTGCAACAGGGCGACGTGGTGGTCCGCGCCGGCGACCGCGACATCGCCGCCCCGGGCGACGTGGCCGAGGCGGTCGACGCCGCGCGCAAAGCCGGCCGCTCCAACATCGCGCTGCTGGTCGAACGCGGCGGCGCCCGGCTCTTCGTGGCCCTGCCGCTGGCCGCCACGGCGGGCTGACGACGGCGGCGCGTCGAAGCGGGAGAGGCCGCGCGCGCCGGCCATCCCCGCCCCGCCGCCGGCCGTCCCGCGGCCGGTGGAGGAACTGGCGAAGGGAGCGGCGGGCGGGGGGAACGGGAGCCCCGAACCGGGTCCTGTGTTTCCGTCTCCGGCGCGGCGGCCGCTACCATGGGCCGCCGCGCGCTCCCGCCTCCACCCCGCCCTTCCAGAACCGTGGTCCACGATCATGCCTCCGCCTCCGACACGCGAATCCGCGTCGGCGAACGCCGCGGCGCCCTCCGCCGCCGGGATCGAGCCGGACGCCGCGCCCGCGCACGCGGCGGAATCCCGGCGAAGCAATGCCGGCCCGCTGGCGCCGCTCCGCGCGCTCAACCTGCGCACCGCGCCGCCGCTGCTGGTCTACCTCGTCGCCGGCGCCAGCGGCTTCGCGTCCATCGCCGAAACCTTTTGGGTCCGCGAACGGCTCGGCCTTTCGGCCGCGGACCTGCTCGCGCTGTCCGCTTGGCTGACCGTGCCCTGGACCTTGAAGATGGTGTTCGGGCACCTCGTGGACACCGTGCCGGTCTTCGGCTCGCGGCGCCGCGTCTACGTGCTCGGGGGCGCGCTGCTCCACGCGGCGGCCTACCTGGCCCTCGCCGCCGCGGCGGCGGGCCGGACGGGGCCGCTGCCGGTCGAGGCGGTGTACGTCGCCGCGTCGCTCGCCGCCGTGGTCGGCTTGGTCATCCAGGACAGCGTGGCGGACGCGCTGACGACGGAGGTGGTGGACCGGACGGGCCCGGACGGCGCGCCGCGCGACCCCGCCACCGTGCAGGCGGAACTCGGCGACGTGCAGGTGCTCGGGCGCGTTTTCACCATGGGCGGCGCGTTCGCGGTGGCCGGCGCGGGCGGCTGGGCGGCGCAGGCGTTGCCGGTCGAGGCCGTGTTCCTCCTCGCCGCGGCGATCCCCCTGCCTTCGCTCCTCGCCGTCGCCCTGCTGCGCGAAGACGAGACGGCGGCGGCAGCGGAAGAGGCGCCCGCGGCGCGGCCCGACCCCCGCATCCTCGGCGGCGGCACGGCCTTCGCCGCCGCGCTGCTCGCCCTCGGCGTTCTCGACCCACCGTTCGCGCCCGAGATCGGCCTCGCGCTCTCGCTCGGCGTGCTGCTCTGGCTGCTCCGGCTCACGGTGGCCGGTGTGCCGCGCGAAACCCGGATCGCCATGGCCGCCGCCGCCGCGGTGATCTTCGCCTTCCGCGCCGCGCCTCCGCCGGGGCCCGGGCTGCAATGGTGGCAGATCGACGTCCTCGGTTACGACCAGGCGTTCTTCGGCGTGCTCGCCCAGATCGGCACCGGCCTCGCCATCGCCGGGTCGCTCCTGCTCGGGGGGCGGATCGTGCGGTGGCCGCTCGGCGCGGTGCTGGCGTGGCTCGCGGTGCTCGGCGCCGCGTTCACGCTGCCGACCATCGGGATGCTGTTCGGCCTGCACCATTGGACCGAGTCCGCCTTCGGCTTCGGGGCGCGGACGATCGGGCTGGTGGACACGGTGCTCTCCGCGCCGCTGGCGCAGCTCGGGATGATCCCGATGCTGACGCTGATCGCGCTGCACGCACCGCCGGGGCGGCAGGCGACCTGGTTCGCGCTCGTCGCCTCGCTGATGAACCTCGCCCTCCAGGCCGGCGCGGTCCTTTCGCGCGGCCTCAACGCCTTGTTCCCGGTCGAACGCGGCGAGTACGCGCAGTTGCCCGCGCTGGTGGTCTCGGCGACGCTCGCGGGCTTGGCGCTGACGCTGGCCGCCGTCGCGCTCCTCGGGCGGCGCATGCGGCCCGGGCCCGCCCCGCCTTGAGAGGCGCCGCCATTGACGCGGCGGGCTCCCGGCAACGAGGATCGTCGGCGGGGAAGGAGGAGCGCCATGGACGCGCCACGCCTCGCGTTTGCGGTCCCCGGCGTTCCGCGCCGGGCGGCTCTGCCGGGACTCGTGCTCGCCGGGTGCGCGGCGGTTGCTTCGGCCCTCATGCTACTCCCATGCCGCACCGCCGGCGCCGCGGAAGGCACGGAATGGGCGCTCGCCGGCGAGCCCGTCCCCCGCAAGGAAGCGCTGGAGTTCAGCGGCGCCGCCTGCGCCCCGGACGGGCGCTGCCTCCTGGTCGGCGACGAAGGCCGCCGCGCGCGGTTCTTCACCATCGAGGAGGCCCCGGGGGAACGGCCGAGGATCGTCATCGGCGCGGCGGTCGCGCTCGTGCCGGCGGAGGGCGACGGCGAAGCCGATGCGGAAGCGGCCGCGTTCGACCGCGGGCGGTTCTACGTCTTGGGTTCGCACGGCGCCTCCCGCAGGAAAGGCGACCGCCAACCGTCCCGGTACTCGGCCTACCGCATCGGACCCGACGGCCGGGCGGAGTCGAGCGGCGCCCTGGCGCGGATCGTCGGCGCCGTCGACGGCATCCGCGAATCGTTCTGCGGCGCCGACGGCCGGCGCCCCTGCCCGACGTTGCGGGACGGCGGCGCCAACATCGAGGGCCTCGCCGTGCGCGACGGCACGATGCACCTGGGCTTCAGGGCGCCTTCGCCGGGCGGCCAAGCTTTCGTGGTCAGCGTCCCGGAGCAGGCCGTCTTCGGCCAGGCCGCCCCCTCGACGACGGTGTCCCGCCTCGCCTTGGGCGCCGACCGGCGGGGCCGCGAGCGTGGCATCCGCGATCTCGCCCCCGTGGCCGGCGGCTTCCTCGTCCTCGCGGGGCCGGCCCTGCCCGAAGGCGACGAGGCCGAAGGCGGGGCGGTGGTCTTCTTCTGGCCGGGGCCGGGCAGCCAAGCCGTCCCCCTCCGGCCGGTCGGCCTGGAACGGGCAGGTGTCAAACCCGAAGCCCTGCTCGTCCTAGGCGAGGACGCCGCGTCCTACCGGGCGCTGGTCATCCACGACGGCGTCGAGGGCGGCGCGCCGACCGAGTACAAGGTTGGCAAGCCGCGCGGCTGAACGTTCGGTCCCGCGGCGTCCTGGCCGGTTCCGCTCATCCGGAGCGCCCGGGAACCGGGGCTTCGACCTCGGCAGGGACGACGTCCGTCGGCGGTCGCGCCGTTTTTCCCTCGCGCAAGTTCCGGGAGCCGTCACCCGCCGCAGGCCGCGTTTCGGGCATGGCGAACAGCACCAGCAGCACCGCGAGCAGCCCCGCGCCCGCCAGCGCCACGAACGCCACGCCGGCGCCCAGCCACCCGGCGATCGCCCCCGCGGCGGCGGTGCTCAGCGTGGCGCCGACGCCCGTTGCCAAGCCGAAAATCCCCATGCACAGGTTGAATCGGTTGGTGCCGCGCGTCAGGTCGGCGGCGATCAGCGGCAGCAACACGCCGAGCGCTGCGGCGCTGACCCCGTCCAGCGCCTGCACGGCGATCAGCATCCAAGGGTCGGCGACCGCCAGCGGCAGCAGCAGCCCGCGCGCCGGCAAGGCGCCGAATCCGAGCAACAGGGCGGCGCGCCGGCCCCGCTGCTCGGCCAAGCGCCCCACCCACGGCGAGATCGCCGCGCCCACGAATTGCGGCACCACGATCCCGGCGGCGATGACCAGGTTGGCCATGTCGCCGGTGTTCCTGTTCGCCTCGACGCCCGCCAGCGGCAGCATGGCGGCGTTGGACAGGGCGAACAGGGCGCAGCAGGCGGCGAAGACCAGCAGCCGCCGGTCGGCGAGCAGGCGCCGGATCTCGCCACGCCCCCCGCCGGTGGACGCCTGCGCCGCTTCGGCCGGCGGCGCGAGGTCGGCTTGGCGGATCGCGGCGAGCGCCGCCAAGGCCGGCACGCACAGGGCCGCGGTCAACCAGAACACCGCGGCGCCCGAGACGTAGGTGCCCGCGGCGCCCAGGACGCCGGCGGCGATCCCGTTGCCGATGGCGCGGTAGCGCACGTTGCGGGCGAGCCGCCCGCTCAACCCCCCGCGCCCCACGAGGGCGAGGCTGATGGCGGCGACCGCCGGGGCGAGCACGCAACTGGCGAAGCCGTGCAGCACTTCGGCGAACAGCACGGGCAGGGTCGCGGGCCACGTCGCCAGCAGCAAGGCGCTCGCCGCGACCGCGATGAGCGCCGCGAGCGCGGCCAAGCGCTTCCGCGGCGTGGCGTCCACCAGCGCGCCGGCCGGCACTTGGCTCACCATGGCCGTGAAGGCCCCCACGCTGAGCGCGAGGCCGATCTCCGCTTGCGTCCATTCCTGGGCGGCCAAGTAGACGGCGACGAACGGCCCGAAACCGGTCTGCACGTCGGCAACGAAGAAGTTCAGCCAGTCGAGCGCTCGCTGGCTCCGCTTGCTTGGCGCCACGCGCGCGCCTACTTCGGGCCGGTGGCGGACGGCGCGGCGTCCGGGGAGGCGGGGGCGCCGGGAGGCGCCGGCGGGGCGGCGACGACGATCGGTTCGCCGTCCTTGTGGTCCGGAAAGCCCTTCAACTGGTCCCGCGTCAAACCGAGGGTGATGCCGCTGCCGCCCGGGGTTCCGCCTGGCACGAAGCTCAGCGCCCGCCAAGCCACGGCGACCCTGCGTTTCCCCACCCCCATGAAGCCGCCGTAGTCGAGGACGGCGGCGAGCGGGCGGCCCGACCCGTCCACCAGCACGTTGACGACCTGGGCGACGACCTGCCCCGACGGCCCTTTGACGTCGCGGCCCAGGACGCGGACCGCCGTCCCGTCCGGTATCGACTCGCGCACGGCGGGCGTCACCGCCTCGGTCGCCTCGTCCGCGGAAGGCGCGGCCGGCGGCGAGAAGACCAGCGCCGAGGCGAGCAGGGCGCAGCGGACCGCGACCGGCCGCCTTTCGCGGCGCCGGCGGGGCCTACGGGGCGTCCCCGCCGTGACGGTCGTGAAGGAATCGCGCGGCGTGGCATGCTTTGCGGTGCTCATCGGCCCCTCCCGTTCATCGCAGCCGGGCAACCGTCGATGAACAAGCGCGGAGCCAAGTCGTTCCTGACGGGCGCCGCAGGCGATCGGTGCGGAAGGCTCCGCAGAGCCGGCCGAGCGGGAACGGTCGGTTGGCGCGGAAGGCCCCATCACCGCATCGGCGCCGGCGGAGAAGGACGGACGCGCGTCCTGCTTCACGGCGCCTACCGGCAGGCGCCGTGCTGGCGGCCGAGCCGCGGGTGGCGGGCCGCTGAACGGAGGCCGGGCGCTGCGGCGCGGGCGGCGCGCCTCAATCCGACGGGCGCAGCTTTACGACACCCGCGCCGCCCTGAGCTGGCGGCGGGGCGCCCACGGGCGCCGAAACGGTTGCATAGGTGGTGACCGTAGCTGCGACGCGCCTCCCTGTCCCTCATCTCCTCTGGTCCGGGCAGCGGGCGCCGTGGCGTGATCGTGGCGCCCGGGCCGGCCTTGGCGGTCACGGTTCAGGAGAGGAGCGATGCCACAGCTTGCGAAGGAAAAGAACCGCGCCCCGTTGGGGTTCGCCGCAGCGGTGCTCGGCGGCTTGGTATTTGCCGGGCCAGCCGCCGCGCAGGAATGGGGAGGCGCCGCGCGCCATTCCCATCCGGACGCGGCGGCGACGTGGCTTGGCGAACTCGATCGCGCGCCCGATGAGGCGTTCGAGCGCGGCTATCTCGCGGGGCGAAAGGAGGAGCGGCGGCGCAGGTCCGCGGCTGCCGGCGAACCGACCGACGCGCCGGAGTTCCCGGTGGGGCTGGCCTGGAACGACGTCGCGCAAGGCGAAGCCATGGAACGGCTCGAACGCGCCGCGGCCGATCTGCGCCGGTCGCTCGTGCTGATGCAGCGCCAGCCTTCGCTGCCGCGCGCCAACGGCGCGATCGCGGAAGCGCGCCAAGCCCTTGTCCGGGTGCAGAACGCCATGACATGGCTGCCCTCCCTGCCCGAACGCGGCGCGGACGGTCGCCGCTACGAGCGGCTCCGCGGTCGCGGCGTCGGCCCGGAACGGGCATCCGGCGGTTGGGAGGGCTGATCGAGACGGCAACGGCAAGGGCACCCGACGTCCGGCCTTGAGCGGCGGTGTCGCCGATTGCGCGGCTCCGCTCTCGCGGCGCGACGCCACGGGTGCGCTGCTGACCGGTTTCGCACCCCTTTCGAGAAGGATTGCCGATCCTTTTCGTCCGGCCCGCATTTGGCCGGAGCCCGGCGGACCGGGTGGAAAAGGCGCACGAGCCGACCACGCCGGTGCCCGGCACGCCGGCCGTCGCAACGGCGCGCGTCCCGTCACGTCGCGCCAGTCCAGCCCACGGAGGAAAGATGATGGTTTCGCGTCGATTTCTGCCCGCGGCCGCTGCCGCAGTGGCCTTTCTGGGGTACGCTCGGCCCCGGCGCGTCCTGGCGCAAGCTTCGGGCACCCTGAACCTGCAAAAGGTTGAAGACCGGACGGCGGCCGTGCCGTCCCTCGGCGCCAGCGTCGGCCAACTGGCGGGCATGGAATTGCGCGGCTCGACGGGCGAACGCGTGGGCCAAGTGGACGAGGTGTTGCAGACAAGGGGCGGACGCATCGTCGCCGTCTCGGTGCAGATCGGCGGATTGCTCGGTGTGGGCGGACGCGAGGTCGTCGTGATGCTCGACCAGCTTCGGCGCGAGGGCGACCGCCTCGTCACGCCGCTGGGCCAAGCCCAAGTCGAAGCGCAGCCGCCCTGGGAAGATTGAGCCGCGCCGCCCGGGCGCGGCACAGCCCGCCGACGCTCACTCGTTTCGGCGTCCACCCCGCCCCGCGCCGCCGTCCCGTTGCGGCGGCTGCTCCACGGCTTCAAGGGATCGACGCCGGATCGACACCGCTCCTTTGTCGTCCCCGGAGGTCGGCGGGTCTGCCGCCGTGTCAGGACCGGCGTAAAGCGCCTCCAAAGCCCGCATCAGGTGCTCCGCCGGCCCGCGACGGCCCTCCGCCTCGGCCTGCAAGAACAACTCCAGGAGCGCGTACTCGAAGCGGGACTTCGGCACCGCGGCGCTCCCCCGCCCTCAGCCGGCCTTCGGGGACTGGGCGGCGGAAGCGGCGCGGCTTCCGCCCCGTTCGACCCGCGCCACGGCGCCGGTGGCAAGTGTCCCCGGGCACCTTTCGGCACGCTGGATGGAGCAGGTGTTGGGCATCGTCCTCACCTCGATCCGGGCCGACCCTCAACGGGACGGTTCACCACGCGAGGTGGGGACCGCCGCTCACCGGCGCCTCGCCTGCGGCATACGAATGCGTATGTTTCGCGGGCTCGCCCGTGGAGCGCCGCCAGCGAGGCGCCGGACGAGGCCGGTCGCTTCACGATCGGGGCCGGCCCCGGGCGCCATGGGATTGCAAAACCGGCCAGAACACACCGGGACGGGGCGTTTTCAGGACCCGTGCAATGGCCGGCGGTTCGGACCGGTGGGCTTCTCGCCACCGCCGCAGGGACCGCGCGTCAAGTCGCGCGGCAGCCGCAGGGGGCGAAGCGCGTTCGCTGCCGGGAGGCGGTTTGCATGGGTGTTCGGGTGTCCGGAGAAGGGCAGGCGGAAAAGTTCGAGCGGCTGGATGCGCTCGAGCAACTCGAGGCGTGGCTGCGCACGCCCATGCTGGTCCTCAGCTTCGCTTGGCTCGCCATCGTGCTCGCCGAACTGGCCTGGGGCTCCTCGCGGCTGCTGGAGGTGTTCGGCACGGCGATCTGGGCCGTGTTCGTCGTCGAGTTCGCCGTCCGCTTCGCGCTCGCCCCCGAGAAGCTGCCCTTCCTGCGCGCCAACTGGCTGACCGTGCTCTCGCTGCTGGCGCCGGCGCTGCGGATGGTGCGGGCGCTCCGGGCGCTGCGCGCGGCGCGGGCTTTGCGCGGCCTGCGCTTGGTGCGGATCGTGGGCACTGCCAATCGCGGCATGAACGCGCTCCGCGCGAGCCTCGGCCGGCGGGGGCTCGGTTACGTCGTGCTGCTGACCGGCCTCGTCGCCCTGCTCGGCGCGGGCGGCATGCTGGCCTTCGAGCCCGCCTCCGAGGTGGAGGGCGGTTTCGCCTCCTACGGCGAGGCGCTGTGGTGGACGGCGATGCTGCTGGCCACCATGGGCTCGGAATTCTGGCCGCGCACGGCCGAGGGCCGGGTGCTGTGCTTCCTACTCGCGCTCTACGGCTTCGCGGTGTTCGGCTACATAACCGCCTCCTTCGCCAGCTTCTTCGTAGGCCGGGACGCCGCCGATGCGGACGCGGAGGTCGCGGGCGCGCACGACCTCGCCGCGCTGCGGGACGAGGTCGCGGCCTTGCGCGGCGAGCTGCTCCGCCGCCACGGGGAGGGTTGATCGGCCGAGTGGCCCGCGCCCGGCCAGGCGCCGGGCGCCTCAGCGGCCGCCGGCTTCTTCGGCGCATACATCGGCCGGGACCCCTGTCCGCGCCGCCCCGACGCGGAGTTCAGGGTGCGTCTCCACCTCGGGCGACGCCAGGTCGCCGCTGAGCACCACCGGCACCACGACCCGGAGCAGCGCCTCGTCGAGCGGGCTGGGCGTCAGGGTGAGGCGCAGCGTCCCGTCTCCGAGCCGGATCGTGCCTTCCGCGGTGATCGCCACGCGCTGCGTCACCATCACCAGCCGCTCGGTGTGGACGACGCCGTCCCGCACCGGTAGGTCGCCGATGGCGCAGGCGACCGGCGTGGCGCCGGCGTCCCCTCCGACGCCCAGCACCGCGCCGAACGTCTCCACGAGCCCCATCGACAGCTGCGCCAAGCCGGGCACGCGGACGGTCCCGTCCGCGACCCGGAAGCGCGCCACCCCGTCCAGCCCCGCCACGACCTCGCGCAGCGTCGTCCCTCGTCCGCTGAGATCGGCGGACGCCGTCCTGGCCGTCCCCGACGCGACCTCGCCGGCGCCGAACGCCGCCAGGAGCGGGCCGAGCCGCAGCCCGTCCGCCTCCAGCCGCAGCCCGGCCCGGGGCGGGGCGTCGGCGTCCGCGGCCTCGACGGTCGCGCTTCCCTCCGCCGCGCCGCCCGCGAGTTCGACCCGCAGCGGCTGGAGGCGCAAGCGGCCGTCCTTCATCTCGACACCGGCGCGCAACCCGGCCGGCTCGGTCGCCAAGCCTTCGAGGCGCTCCACGCGGAGGTCGCCCTCCGCTTCGGCCCGACGCAGCCACGCGGTCGGCAGCTTCGCGTCCATCCAGGAGCCCAAGGCCCCGCTGCCGCTGCCGCTGCCGCCGGCAGAAGCCAGCCAGCCGAAATCCGACGTCACGGCGCTCGGCGCCACGAGATCGAACTTCAGAAAGGGCTTCGGCCTACCCGCGAGAAGAACCGACGCCTCGCCCTCCATCCGGCTTTCGCCCAAGCGAGCCGCCAGGTTCCGCAAGCGCCAGCCGCGCTCGATGTCCGTGAGGTGGGCCGTGAAGCGGAACGGCGGCGTGGCGGCGACCGGGACGGCGAGCGCGGCGAGCAGCGGCGCGAGGTCGTCCCCTTGCCCTTGGACACGGAGATCGACGCCGGCCAGATCGAATGGCCGGGCCATGTGCCCGTCGGCGGACAGGCGCGCCGTTTCAGGGCCGATCTCCAGCCGGATGGGGAAGGGTTTCGCTTCGCCCTCGCCGCCGCCGAACAACGCCGCCAAGGGACCGGTCCCGCCCGAAACGTCGATCGGGGCGCCGCCCTCCAGGCTGGCCGTGCCGCGGAACTCCACGCCGCTGGGCGTGCCGCGCGCCGAGAGCGCCGCGATCCGCGCTTCGACGCCCGGCGACGCCAGGTAATCCACGGTGACCTCGCCGCCCTCGACCTCGATCTCGCGCGGCGCCGCGACCTGGAAAAGGGAACCGCCGCCCGAAGCGCTCCCGTCGCCACCACCCCCGGCCGACGGCAGGTTCCACCGCCCCCGCTCGTCCCGTGCCAGGTGCAGCGCCGGTTGGCGCAGCGCCAGCCGCACCGGCGACACTTGCAGGCGCAGCAGATCCAGCAACTCGACCGTGGCCTCCGCTTGGCCGGCGCGCAGCAGGGGCGTGCCGCCGCCCCAATCCGCGTTGGCGACGACGAGGTCCGTCGCGGTGACGCTGGTGGGGAAGCCCCAGTCGATGGAAACGCCGCCCACCCGCACGTCCCGCCCGACCAGGGCCGGCCCCGCCCGCTCGATCGCGGCGGCGAGCAGGCGGTCGCCGAAGGCGGCCGCCACGACGACCGTCCCCGCCACGGGGACCAGCAAGATGACGGCTACGATGCGAACGAACTTCATGGCGTCGACTCCCATGACGGTGACGGCGGCCGCGCCGGAGCGGGCGTCATCGGCCGTCGCCCCCGCGCGCCGCGTCCTCCCGGCCGTTCTCGATCGCCTCCCGCGCCCGCCGCAGGTCCGCCTCGGTCGGGGGCGCGGCGTCGGGCGTCCTCGCGTCGCCGGGCACGTGGCACAGCCGGGCGAGCAGCGGCAGGTGGTCGGAGCCGATGTCGGGCAGCAGTTCGATCGCGCGCAGCCGGAACTCGTGGCCGAAAAGGACGTGGTCGATCGGGAAGCGCAGCGGCACCGGCAGCCAAGTGGGAAAGGTCAGGAAGAAGCCGCGGCCGACCCTCGGGTCGACCAGCCCGCCGATCCGGCGCATCAAACCGGTGATGTTGGACCACGCGGCGGCGTTGAGGTCCCCCCCGACCACGGCGGGCCGCGCGCCGGCGCGCGCCGCTTCGGCCGCCAGCAGCAGCTCCGCGTCGCGCAGGCCGGTGCCGTGCCACGGCGTCGGCGGCTTCGGGTGCAGGCCGTGGAACTCCACCACCGCGCCCGAGCGGAGCCGCAACCCGGTGCGCAGCGACGGCACGTAACCGGTCAGCAGATGGCGGACCTCGGGCTCGACGAGGGCGAGACGGGCGTAAAGCGCGAGGCCCCAGAAGTCGTCCTGCGGGTGGAGGACGCGGTTGGGGTAGTCCTCCTCCAAAGGGCTCAGGGCTTCGATCCAACCGCTGTCCACCTCGACCACGAACACGAGGTCGGGCCGGGCGCGCCGCACCTCTTCGAGGAAGCGCGCCGCCCCGTTGTTGCCCTCCCGCAGGTTGGCGACGACGAGGGACAGGCCGTTCTCCGGCGCGCAATCCGCCACGGACGGAACCTGCGCCGGGTGCAGCGGCGTGTAGGGCCACATGGCGTGGAGCTGGAAGGCGAACGCCGCCAGGACCGCCGCCAGAAGGACTCGGACCGCCGCGCGACGCCGGTCGAGCGCCGCCCAGGCGACCAAGGCGGTCAGGGCGAGCAGGACGGCCAGCGCCGGGCGCGGGAACTCCAGCGCGCGCACCCACCAATCGTCGGTCGGGATGAACGGCAGCGCGGTGGCGGCGACCAAGACGAGCCCGGCCGCCCAGGCGGCGATGGGCGCCCCGCCTCCCCGCCTCCGGGGCGGGTCCGCCAAGCGGCCGCGGGCCGCCGCCGGGTCGCGCGCTTGGCTCACGACGCCCGGCCGGCGGCGCCGTTAGGGTGGGAAGGCCGGTCCTCCTCCCCCTCGCGGACGCGCCAGCGCGGCGGCGGGTCCCGGTCGCCGCCGCGCGCGGGCCAACCCTCGCGCTGCCGGGCGCGGTCGCCGTCGATGGCCTCCGTCTGGTCGTGCAGCAGCACCTGCATGGTGGGATAGGGGATGTCGATGCCCGCCCCGGAGAGCGCGGGCTTCACCCGCGCCAGCACCCGGTCGGTGACTTCCAAAACCTCGCTGCGCTTCGGCGGGTCGATCCAGAAGAACACGTCGAGCAGCACCGCGCTGTCGCCCAGTCCCGCCACCAGCGCCCGCGGCGGCGGGTCGGCCAGCACGCCCTCCGCGCCGCGCGCCGCGGCCTCGATCACCCGCTTGGCTTCGCGGATGTCGTCGCCGTTGCCGACGCCGACGCGCACGGACAGGCGGCGCTTCTCGAAAGCGGTGTTGACCAGGACCTTGTCGGTGAAGAGCGCGGTGTTGGGGATGACGGCGCGGCGGTTGTCGTAGGTGCGGATGGTGGTGGCGCGGACCTGGATGTCCTCCACCGTGCCCTCGTAACCGCCGGCCACCACCTGGTCGCCGATGCGGAAGGGCCGCGTCAGCAGGATCAGGATGCCGGCCAAGGCGTTCTGCAGGATGTCGCGGAAGGCGAAGCCGATGGCCACGCCGCCGATGCCGAGCACGGAGAACAAGTCGGCGGCGTTGATCGAGGGGAAGGCGATGGCGGCCGCCACCAGCCCGCCGAGCAGCAAGCAAAACCCCGACCCGATGCGGCCGAGGACGATGCCCACCCCGGGCGCGACGCCGCGGGCGCGGGCCGCGCGCACGACCCCGGCGCGCAGCCCGCGCGCCAGCAGGACGAACAGCCCGAAGGCGAGCAGGCCGAGCAGCAGGCCCGGCAGCAGCGCCAGGGCCGCCGCGCCCAGGCCGTTCAGCCGCGCCAGCGCCGTGTCAAACCCCATGCACCGCTCTCCTGCCCTCGACGATCCCGCGCCGGTGCCGGCGGCGCCCTCCGCACCCGCTCAAGGGGCGCCTGCCCGCCGCAGCCCGCGCAGCACCTCCACCTCCTCTTGCTGTTCGCCGCCGACGGCCCGGACGACGCTCAGGCTGCCGTCCGTTTCGAGGACGACGGCGGCCGCGTCCCCGGGCCGGGCCAGGCCGGAGGACCGAAGGGCGGACACCACCTCGTCGCGCGTGACGCGCTGCCGCCGCATGGCCTCGTCGAGGAAGCGGCCACGGTGCAGCAGTAGGCTCGGCTCCGACTTCACCAGCGCGCCGAAGCGGGGCGAGCGCACCGACAGCCAGGCGACCGCGTATTGCAGGCCGGCCAGCAGGGCGAAGGCAGTCAGGCCTTCCACCAAAGCCACGCTTTCGCTGAGCAGCACGGTCGCCAGCGTGGAGCCTAGGGCGACAGTCACCACCAGGTCGAAGGCGTTCAGCTTCGCCAGCGTCCGCTTGCCCGAGACGCGCAGCAGCAGCACAAGCGCCGCGTAGGCCGCGGTGCCGACCACCACCACGCGCAGCAGGCCGAACCAAGTGTCGAAGATCATTGGGGCATTTCTCGTGCATGTGCCACGGTCGTCCGGAACGCGGGGCGGCGGGGCGGGCGACGCATCGGACCGTATCCCTGCCCCCGAATGCGCGGCCGCGGGCGACCGGCGGCAGCGCCGCAGTGGCCCGCCGCGCGCGGTCGGGGGACGTATGCCGCGCGACCCGGCGCGCGCGGACGGGCGCGACCGGCCGGGCAGGAGCCGGCCGCCGCGGCCGCCTCGGTGTCACACCGGGTTCGAAGGCCGCCCGCTCGTCGTGCTGGCGCCCGCACCCGTGCCCGTCGCTTGGCCAGGGCCTTCGGCCCGCCCCGCTTGTCCCGGCGACGGCGCTGTGTCGCCGCCGGACCCGACCGCCTTGTGCGCTTCGGCCGCGGCGTCCTTCGCGGCTTGCCGCACACCCTGGCGCATGTCCTGCGCCGCTTGGCCGATCGTTTCGCCGATCTTGCCCGCGGACAAGCCCGCCTCGTCGAGCTTGGCGGTCGCCTGTTCGTAGGTTTCGCCGACCGCGGACTTGACCCGCTCCAGGTTTCCGCCCGCGACCTCCTGCGCACGGCCGGACACCTGCTGCGCCGCCGCCGCCGCCTTTTCGGCCACCGCGTCGCTGGTCTCCCCCATCAAGCGGTCCTCCGTCCGCGTGCCGGGCAGCACGGCGCCGACCGCGGCGCCAAGGGCGACGCCCAGCGCGCCGAGCACCAGGGGCTGCTCCCGCAGCAGCCATCCCAGGCCCTGCTGCGCCGACTCGCCGAGTCGCCCGGCTTGCTCGCGCGCCTCTTGGCCCAGTTCGCCCGCGCGCTGAACGGCGGATTGGGCCGTCGCGCCCACGCTTTCCGCCGCCGAGCCGGCGGTGTCCGCGGCGGCGCGGTAGGCGCCGCTCATGGCGTCGCCGGCCCGCCCGGCCATGTCGGAAGCGGTGTCCCGCGCCCCGCCGGCCACCGCGCCGGCCCGCTCCCGCACCGCGCCCGCCGCGGAGGACGCCCGTTCCGCGAGGGACGGCCCCTCGTTCCCGCCCGCCGGGGCGACGCGGACGGACCCGCTGCGCCGCGTTTCGGCTTGGCCGATGCCGGTGGGCGCCGGCAGCAAACGCCGCGGTTCCGCGGCGGCGCCGCTCCGGCCTTTGTCCTGCTTGCCGGACAGCAGCAGCCAGCCGATGCCGGCCCCGATCAGGAGCACCGGCAGCGGGTTGTCGCGCACCGTCTCGCCGAGGTTGCGGGTGAAGTCGGCACCGCCCGAACCGCGCAGGTAGTCCACCGCCCTGTCCATGAGCTGCCCGGGCGAAGCGCTTTCGCGCAGCGCGCCCAAGGTCTCGTTCAGTTGCGCGCGGGTGCCCTCGACCTCGCGCTCGATCTCCGCGCTGGACCGGTCGCCGGGGTCCGTCGTGTTGCCGCTCATTGCACCTGCTCCTTGGCTACCGCCGCGTCGCGCGAGAGTTGTTCGACCGTCCGGTTCGGGACGAGGTTGGACGTCTTCAGCCCGGACATGCCGCTGCGCACAAGGCCGTAACCGACCAAGGCGAGGACGATCCCCACGATGAGACGCGCCCAGGGCACCGGGACGCCGAGGTAGGCCAGGAAGGCGACCAGCGCTTCCAAGAGGATGATCAGCGCAGCCAACAGCAGGACGCCGCCGACCGCCAGGTACCCGATGGACCCTGTGGCCTGCCCCACCTTCTCACCCATCTCGGCGCGGGCGAGCTGCACCTCCTTGCGGAACAGGGTGGAAAGCTGGTTGACGAGGTTGCCGAACAGTTCGGGCAGCGAGCGGTTCGTGTCTGACATGGCCGGCTCCTCCTCAGCTCGAACGGCCGGGGCCGGGTTGGCTCGTCCCGGCGTGGTGCGCCGCCGCCCCGCCCAGCGACGCGGCGGCCGTCGTAGCCGGCCGTCTCGTCGTCGGGTCGGCGCCGTCCGCCCCGCCCGACGCCGGAACCCAGCCCGGGGCGCCTGCGGTCGAGGTGCCCAGGGTCGGCGCGGCGCCGCCGCCCGACCGGACGTGGTGCCCGGACGCGGCGCGCCCATGCGCGGTGTGCGCGCCGCCGGTTCCTCGGGCGTCGTCGGCCGAACTCTTGACGAATCGCGCGAGCGCGAAGCCGGCCAGCACCGTGGCGCCGAAAAACGCCACGGGTTGGCGGCGGGCGAACTCCTCGACGCCGCTCACCAAGTCGCCCACGCTGCGGCTCCGCAGCGCTTCGGCGAGTTGGCCGGTCGAATCCGCGGCTTCCCGCACGTAATGGGCGAGCTGGGGCGAGCTGCTCTGCAACTCGTCGGCGGCGCGGTGGACGGCCCGCGCCAAGCCCTCGGCCTGATCGGCCCCGGCGCGTTTCTGCTCCTCGGCGAAGCCGGCGGCACGGTCCTGCACCGCGCCGGCGACCCCGGAAACTTCGGCCTTCACATCCGCGGCGGCACCGGCGGCTTCATCCCGCAGGCGCGACGCGGCCTCGCCCGCCCGCGCGCCCGCTTCCGCCGTCTTGGAACGGAGTTCGGACCCGGCCTCGCGCAGCGCGTCGCCCGGTGCGGACGCCTGCCCTGTGCCGCCACCGCCTGTCGTTGCGGCTTGGGTTCGCCGCATGTCCTCTTGCATCAGAAGCCCTCCGCTTGCCCCGGATCGGGGCGATGACCACCGTCCAACGCCGCTGGCGGCCAGCGGTGCCGTGGTGGACCGAATGGGCGGATCGGTCGGTTCAAAGGCCGCGTCGCCCAATCTCGGCCTGGCGATGCGCCGCCCTTTGACACCGGTCAGGACCGGCCGTTCCCCGGCGCGCGCTGCGGCGCCCCGCCCCGCCTCCGCCATTGGCAGCGTCCCGGGCCGGTGAAGCCGGGCGGGCAAGGACCCTACTGGCGCGCCTGGTCGCCCGCTGCCGCACCGCCGCCGCCGGTCAGCGGCTGGCCCGGGCCGGGCGCACCGGCGCCGGTGAGGGCGGCGCCCGGGGCATTGCTCCCTACGGCGTCACCGCGTCGCGCCAGCGCCATCGCGCGCTCGGTGCGCTCCGCGGCCAGTTCGACGTCCCGCTCGGTGAGCGCTTGGCGCGCCGAGCGGATGGCGCCGATCGCGCCGCCCTGGGCCGCCTGCTCGCCTTGCGGGGCCGCGGCGACACGGGTCAGCAACCGCGTTTCGGCCCGTCCGAGCGCGATCCACGCGGTGCGCAGGGCGCCTTGGTCGATCGAACGCTGGGCCAGCCGCAGGAACTCCATGGCCTCGCCCGGGAGAACCGCGGACGCGTCGTCGCCCTCCATGGCGCGCCGCGCCTGTTGCAGCGCTTGCCGCGCCGCTTGGCCGTCGCCCCGTTGCATAGCCTGTTCGGCTTCGCCGAGCAGCCGTTCGACACGCTGCTGTTGCTGCTGCGCCGAACGGTCCTGCTGCTGCGCCCGCGCCTCGCTCGCCGGGGCGAGCGCGGCGCCGAGGGTCGCCGCCGCGGCCAGCGCCGCCGCCGTGGTGGTCCTTGTGATGGTCATGGCCGTGCCTCCTGTTGCGTTTGTCTTTTCCCCGACGTGCCCCGCCGCATCGGAGCGCTTCCCGGTTCCGCGCGTCGGACGTGAACCGCCCCGGCCGCAGCGCCCGTGCGACGCCCCCGCCCCGACAGGGCCGCTTTCAGCGCGACGGCGTCCCGCTCGCGCCGGCCGCTCCGTTTTGCTGTTGGCCGCCGCAATGCTCCGGGCGGGCGCCGCCATCGCCACCGCTGCCATCGCCGGCGGGGTTCGCGGGCCGCCGCCCCTGCGCTTGCTGCGCCGCTTCGCCCGGACCGCTCACCGCTTGGCGGGCTTCCCGCACCGCGCGCCGCGCCGCTTCTTGGTCGCCGCGCTCCAGCGCCAACTCGGCTTGGTTCACCCAGCCGATCGCGAGCCGGTCGCCGCCGACGCCGGGGCCTGCCATCCGCAGCGCCCGGTCGGCTTGCGCCAGCGCGGCCTCGGCACGGGCGCGGTCGTTCCCCTGCATCGCCGCCCGCGCCTCCTGGAGCGACTGGCGCACGTCCTGCATCGCCCGTTGCTGGCGGCCGTGCGCGAGCAGCAGGTCCGCGACGTCCCAATCGTCGCCCGCCAGTTCGCCCGCGGCGCCCCGCATGGTCGCAGAGCCGTTGTTCAGTACCCGGGCATGGGCCGCCTGCGCGCGCTGGCGGTACCGCTCTTCCTCGCGGCCCAGGCGGTAGCCGCGCTCGAATTGCGCGCGGCCGGCGCGCTCCATCTCCGACCGGTCGGGCCGCACGCGGTCCGCACCGGCGCCACCGTAGCGGTAGCCGTAGGGCTCGCGGTCGTACAACGGCCCGCCGTACAGCCCGCCCCCGCCGCCGGTGGAGCGCCCGCCGTCCTGCCCGACGCGGCCGCGGTCGTAGGCGGGCGGCTGGTAGTCGCCGTCGCGGCCGGGACCCAAGTAGCCCTGCGATTGCGCCGCCGCGGGGCCGGGTCCGAAAGCCAGGGCGCTCCCCAGCGCCAGAACCGCCGCCTTGGCCGTCGTCCTCACCATAGCGCCCTCCTTGATTTGGCCGCAGCGGCACGGGCCCGCGGCGCCGCGGGCCCGGCCGGTGCGGGCGTCAGTCGAACAGGCCGCCAGCGAACCACCCGCGCTCGCCGCGTTCACGGTCGCGCTCGCGGTCGCCGTAGCGGTAACCGTCGTCGCGGCCGTAGGAGCCGCGGCGGTATCCGCGCTCGGACGCGCGCCGCTCGTCGTCGCGGCCCATCCGGTACCCGCGCTCGAACTGCTCGCGCCCCGCGCGGTCGCGCTCTTCGAACCAGCCGCGGCGGCCCTCGCCGAAGATCTCCGGCCGGCCGTCGAACCAGCCGCGCTCGCCGCGCCCGAACGCCTCGGCGCGGTCGCGCCCGTCGGATTGCGCCGCCGCCGGGGCGGGGGCGAGCGCGGCCCCGGCCCCGGCCCCCAACAAAGCGGCGAACAGGGCAGGGATCAGTGCTTTGCGCATGGTTTCCGTTCCTTTCCCAGTTGGTTGGCGCCGCCCGGCGCGGCTTCGCCCGCGCCGGCGCTGGCGGGGCCGCGGCCTCAGAGGACGCCCGGCTCGAAGCGCCGGTAGTCGAGGCGCGGCGCCCGCGCGGCCTCCTCGGCCGTGCCGAAGGGCAGGGCGTAGTAGTTGTTGCCCGGGTCGAAGCCGTAGCCGTAGCCGTAGAACGGATAGCCGTAGAGGCCGCCGCCCCAGCCGATGTCGCGCGTCACCACCACGCCGAGCACCTTGCCCTCGCGGCTGAGCGCCACGTCGGACACGCGGCCGTAGCCCATGCCCCCGCGCAGGCGCGCGTAGTCGCCGATCAGCTCAGACAAGCGGAACTCGCGCGGCCCGGTGACGATGGTCTCCGGGCCGTCGAACAGGCCGCGGCGCTCGGCCTTGTTCTCCGTGGTCGGGATCCGCACGCCGTCGCGGCCCGGCGTCAGGTCCACGTCCGACCACTTCACCCGGAACGCCGCGTCGCCGATGTCGAGGAAGCCGCCGCCCTCGACCACGATCGCCGTCACCTGGCCGTCGGCGTCGACGAAGACGTCCTGCACCTCGCCGATCTGGTTGCCGTTGGGCCCGTGGACGTCCTGGCCCATCAGCCGCGAGGCGCGGATGCCCTTGTAGAGCGCCTCGGCGGAGGCGGGACGCGCGCGCTGCTCGGGCGGCAGGCGCGACTCCACGTCGGGGACGATCAGGACGAGCATGTTCGGGTTGTTTTGGCCCGCAGCCCCTCCTTGCCGCGCGGCGCCCTGTTGCCCTTGCTGCTGTTGCTGTTGCTGTTGTTGCTGCTGCCCAGGGGCCGCGGCGGACCAGAGGGCGACCGCCGCGACCATGGCGGACGCCGCGAGCGACGCCCGTTTGGCCGTCCAACCGGGAGACGCCGTCGCATCGGCGGCGCGGGACTTTGCGGTGGTGTTCATGGCTTCCTCCTTGCGGTGTTCACCCGGCCGCATTGCGCACCGGCAGCAACGGGCCGACCCTGATCTCGGTCAGGAAACGCGTTCGCCGCCCCGTGCTTCCGCGGACTCAGTTCTGGCCACCGGGCGGCGGGCAGCCTTTCCACACCAGCGCCTGCATGGCGGTGTTGGCGCGGAGCAGGTAGATCGCCACCGCGCCTTGGGTGGTCGGGGGCAGCGCGGCCAACGCGCCGCGGCGCACCGCTTGCTCGGGCGAAACGCCCTGCCCGCCGAGCCCGAGTTGCTTGAGCGCGCCGGAAGTGTCGGAGGCCTTCAGCGCGTGCTCCACCGCCGCCATCACCAACCCGTCGGCGGTGCGGATCGCCTCGTCGTATCGCGCCGCCAGTTCGGAGCAGCCGGTCCCCGCGGTCTGCGCACGGGCCGTCATCGCCGGTACGACGGCCGCCAACACGGCCAAGGCGGCAGGCATCGACCGAAAGCGTGCCGGCATCGCGTTCTCCTTCTCCGAGCGCTCGAGGAGCGCTGTGGCCGGCAGCGGCCGCTCCCCGGCTGCGCGCGAGCAGCGACGGCGACGGGGGACCGTTCCCGGGTGTTTGCCCGTGGCGCGCGCGCCGGGACCGCCGTGCCGCGTGCAGAGGCGCCGCTAGCGGCGGCGCGCCTTCCTGAAGAAACCCCACACGAGGCGCAGGAGCGCCAAGTTGCGTAAAAGCTTGAGCATGGAGCCTCGCTGTTCGGCCCGCTTCCGGGATGCGGTGGGAAGGGCGGCCCGGCGCGCGGGCCGCCCCTCCGCCGCCGCTACTGCGTCCGGCCGGAGCCGGAACCCTGCTGGCTCCCGCCGCTGCCCGAACCGGAGCCGCCCGACGAACCGCCGCCGGGCGTCCCGGACGATCCGGAGGTTTGCGAGCCAGCGCTCGGCGGGTTGATCGTCATCAGGACGGTATTGCCGTCCTGCGTGCGGGCCTGCACCAGATAGGCGGTGTCCAGGATCTGCACGTCGCGGAACCCGGCCTGGGTGAGCTGCTGGCGTAGCCGCTCCTGGCCCATGGCCTGTTGCTGGCTCTGTCCCTGCTGCCTTTGCTGGCCCGAGGACTGCGATTGCTGCTGCTGCCCTTGCTGCCCCTGCGCGAAGGCCGGGCCGGCGAGGGCCACGCCGAACGCGGCGGCCGCGGCGATGAGTTTGGGTGCCATGGTGTCTCCTTCCGATCCTTGCCGTCGGCCGGCGACCCGTCCGCCGCGCCGTGTTCTCCCTCGACCGGGGGGGGCCGATGGCCCCCCGCCCCGGTCTCGCCGGTCAACGGAACAGCCGGAGGCCTTCGCCCCAGCCGTAGCGGGTGCCGTACTCGGCGAGGTTGTTGCGGTCGTATTTCGGGAGCCGCTCGAGCTCCTCGCGCGTCATGTTGAGGCGCGCCCGCTCGTTGCCGCCGGAGCCGAGCTGTATCCGCTCGATCGGCACCGCGGCGCGGCTTTCACCGATGCCGAGGAATCCGCCCCATTCCACCACCGCGGCGCGGACTTGGCCGGTGCGGTCGATCAGCAGGTTCTCGACCTCGCCCGCGTCCTTGCCATTGGCGCCGACGACATTGGTGCCGACCAGCGACTGCACGCGCTGGAGCGGCACACCGGCCGCTGCGGGCGAGGCCGCCGCCGGCTGGGCTCCGCCGCCGGACTGCGCGGGCGCCGCGCCGGCAGCAGGCGCGCCCGCCCCCGCCGCCGCTTGCTGCCGCGCCGCATCCGGGGTCTGCTGCGTCAGGCTGCGCTGCTGCACACCGGCGTCCGCCTGCTGCTGCATGGTGACGACGGGCTGGCCCTGCTGCTCGTAGCGGACCTGCGGCTGCCCCTCCGCCTGCTGCACGTTCACGCGCGGCTGGGCGCGTTGCACCTGCACCTGGGGTTGCGCCGGGGCGACCTGCACCTGCGGCTGGGCCTCCACCACGCGCACGTCTGGGCGCTGCTGCTGCACCGTCACCTGCGGCTCGGGCATCTGCACCGTCACCTGGGGCGGGGGCTGACGCACGATGATCTCGGGCTGCGGCACGACCACGGTGATCACCGGCTCGGGCTGCTGGACCGTCACCATCGGCTGCGCTTGGTGGACCTGGATGTTCGGCGAGCCTTCGCGCACCACCACCGTCGCGTCGCCCTGGGCGCCGCCGGCCGCCGCGGCGCGGGCGTCGGCCTGGAGCTTGGGCACCACGACAAGCAAGGCGTCGACCGCTCCCTGCGCCCGCTGCGCATCCGGCTGGTTGCCCTGCAAAGCCCGATCGGCCTCGCCGACGCGCTGTTCGGCGTCGCGGTAGTTCTGGTTGGTCCGGAGATTGGCAGGCAGGCTCACCATCGCCTGCTGGGTGTGCAGCAGCGCCTCGCGCGCCTGCGCCATCGCTTGGTTGCGGCGCTCGCCGCCCGGCTGCTGCGCCATGGCCTGCACGGACTCGCGCAGGCGCTGCGCCGCCTGGAACAGCCGCTCCATCGACTTGGTGTAGTCCACGTCCGAAGCGGGGATCGCGGGCCGCCCAGGCGTTTCCGCCCGGTTGGGCCCGGCGGGCTGGCCCGGTTGCGCCTGCGGCTGCGCCGCCGTTTGCGCGTCGGCGGTCCCGGGGGCTGCGGCCAGCAACAGCGCCGCCGCGATCGCGGTCCCTGAGAAGAGTTGTGCTTTCATGGGCGTGTCCTTTCCAACGACGGTTCGCCGTCCTTTCGCATGGCCGGCGTTCCGGCCGACGCCGTCGCGCCGGCCGCGCTGCCATGGCCCATCCGACACCGGCCACCGCGCGCCGACCCTGATCCGCATCAGCAAAAGGGCGTTTTCCCACCGACGCGCGGGAGCAAGGCGCGACGAGCCATTTCGCCGCAGCGCTGCCGGCGTGCCGCGTCCTCCCACCCGACGGCGCCGCTCGGGTCCGGCATCACCGTTCGCCGCGCGGCCCAGGGTCCGGCGCCAAGCCGGGCGCGGGCACGGCGCCCCGGCCCTCCGGCATCACCTCGCGGTAGATCTCGTTGAGCGTCCGCAGCTCCTCGCGGCGCTCCTGCTGGCTCGGCAGCACGCCTTCCTGGCGCATCAGCCCGCGCGCGCGCTCCTGGGTCGGCTGCTGGCGCTGCCACTCCGGGGAGGTTTCGGTCGATCGGGGCGGCGGCGCGTCCGGCCGCTGCTGCTGCTGCGCGAGCGCCGCGCCGCCGACGCCGAAGAAGGCGCAGAGCGCGCCGAGGCGCAGGCACGCGGCCGCGGCGGCCCGGCGCGGCGGCGTCCGCACCGGTGCCGGGCCGCCATCGCGGCGGGTGTTGGGGATCGGTGCCATTCGCGTCCTTCCTTGCATGAGGCGTGGGGTCCGGCGCGTCCGTCCGGACCGCGCCGCGTAGGGCCCGCCGGCGGCGAAGGAGGGCTGGCCGACGGGGCGCCGACCCAACGGACAGCAGCCGGCGGGCGCGCGCCCTGATCTGCATCAGCGATTCCGCGTCCGGACGCGCCTAGCCTCGACCAATGCCGCCGTCCCCAATCCATCAGCGGCTGGAAACGGCCGGAGTCCCGATCGGAGCGCGCGCCTGCCGGCCCGTTCCGGGTGGCGCCCGGCCCTGCGCGCCGGAGGGCGAGGCGGGGCCGCTCCGCCGCTGGGCGCGGCGCGCGGCGAGGGCCGCCGCTGGCGCCGCCGGGTCCGCTGCTGTAACGCTCCCGGGCGCGAGCCGCGGCCATCCCGCGGCAGCCGCGCGGTCCGGAGAGATGACGGAACCCACGCCCACTCCGCGCGGCCGCCCGCTGGCGTGGCACCTCGGCGTGCTCTGCGCCGCGCTGCTGGTGCCGATGCTCGCGCTCGAGGCGTTCCTGCTTGTGCAGATGGCCAACGCCGAGCGCGACCGCCACCGAGCGGAAGCGCGCGACACCGCACGCCGCGTCGCCGTCTCGCTCGACCGCGGGCTGACGACGCTGCAAGCCGTGCTGGAGGTGCTGGCGACATCGGACCACCTGCGCAGGGGCGACTTCGAAGCCCTCCGCCGCCGCGCGCGCGAGGTGCCCCGGTCCGCGGGGACCGAAATTGCGGTGCGCGACCGGCAGGGGCGGACCCTCGTCAGCACGGACGGACCGTTGCTCGGCGGCGATCCCGAGGCGGACCGGGCCGCGCTCGAGACCGGGCGGCCCCAGATCACCGACCTCCTCCCGAGGGAGGAGGGGCGGCCGTGGCGCTTCGCCATCGTCGCCCCCGCCGTGGGCCCCGGCGGCGAGCGCGACTACGTCATCGAGCTCAGCGTGCCCGTCAAGGCGCTCGACGACGTCCTGGGCCGCGGCGAGATCCCCGCCGGCATGACGGCGAGCGTGGTGGACCGGCGCGGGACCATCCTGGCGCGCAGCGCGGAGCCGGAGCGCTTCGTCGGCGCGCCCTTGTCGCCGGGCGCCCCAGCCCGGACGGAAACGCGCCCGGAAGGCTGGCGGCGCACCGCCGACGCCAACGGCACCGTGGTGGTGCTGGCCTGGTCCAGGTCCGAGGTGGCGGGCTGGACGACCGCGGTGTTCCTGCCGGAAAGGGATTTCGAGGCGCCGCTCCGCCGCTTGCTCTGGTCGGCGGCGGCGCTCGGCGCCGTCCTCGCGGCGCTCGCGGCCGCGCTCGCCTTCGTCTTCGCCCGGCGCATCGCGCGGCCCATCGCGGCCCTGGCCGGCGTCGCGGCGGGGAACGGCGCCGGCGCGGCGGCGGCGGGGAAGCTCGCGACGCCGGTGCGCGAGGTGAACGAGGTCGGCCGGGCGCTGGGCATGGCTTGGCTGGACGCCCGGGCGCGCGAGCGGGAGCGCGAAGACCTGCTGGCGACGCTCGACCGCGCGCAGGTGCTCGTCTGCGACGCGGAAGGCCGCATCACCGTTTGGACCAAGGGCGCGGAGCACCTCTACGGCTGGTCGAGGGAGGAGGCGATCGGGCGCGTGGCGGACGAGCTTCTCGCCACCCGGCCCCCGTGCCCCCTTTCCAGCGTCCAGGCGGACCTGCTGGCGCGCGGCGAGTGGCACGGGGAACTGCGCCGCCGGCACCGGGACGGCACGGCGCTGGTCGTGTCCAGCCATTGGGCGCTGCGCCGGAACCCGGACGGCGCGCCGCTGGCGGTGGTCGAGGTCTGCACCGACATCACCGCGCTGCGCGAGGCGGAGAACGCCTTGCGGCGCAGCCGTGACCTGCTCGCCTCCGTCCTGGACGGCAGCGCGGACCCGATCTTCGCCAAGGACGCGGAAGGGCGCTTCGTGCTCCTGAACCGGCCCGCGGCGGAGCTGCTCGGCGTCCCGGTCGAGGCGGCGCTCGGGCGGCGCGCGTCGGAGCTGCTGCCGCCCGCGGCGGCCGCGGCCCTGGAAAAGGCGGATCGGGAGGTGATGGCCTCCGGCGAAACCCGCGCGTTGGAGGACGAGGTCGCCACGCCCGGAAGCGAACGGCGCGTCCTGCTCACGACCAAGGCGGCTTGGCGCGACGCGGAGGGCCAGACGGTGGGCGTGATCGGCGTGTCCCGGGACATCACCGCGCGGCGCCGCGCCGAGGCACTGGTGGAAGCCAGGCGCAGGGAGATGGAGAGGTTGCAAGCCGAACTGCTGCACGTTTCGCGCCTGAGCGAGATGGGCGCCATGGCGACCGCGCTGGCGCACGAGCTGAACCAGCCGCTGACCGCGGTGGCCAACTTCGCCGACGCCGGGCGCCGCCTGCTGGCCGGCGACGCGGCGTCCGACCCGGAGCGGCTGGAAGCGGCGCGCGACGCGATGGCGGAGGCGGCGGAGCAGGCCGTGCGCGCCGGGCAGATCGTGCGGCGGCTGCGCGGCTTCTTCTCCCAGGGCGACGCGGACAAGCGCCCGACCGACATCAACGCGTTGGTCGGGGAGGCGGCGGCGCTCGCGTTGGTGGGCACGCGCGAGCAGGGCGTGGAAGCGCGGCTCGACCTCGACCCGGGCGCGCCGCCGGCGCTGGCCGACCGGGTGCAGATCCAGCAGGTGGTGGTGAACCTGGTGCGCAACGCCGTGGAGGCGCTGCGCGACGCGCCGCGGCGCGAACTCGTGGTGGCCACGGCCGCCGCCGCGGGCGCGGTCCGGGTCAGCGTGGCCGACACCGGACCCGGCTTGCCGGAGGACGTCGTTGAACGGCTCTTCGAGCCCTTCGTGAGCACCAAGCGCCACGGCATGGGCGTCGGCCTCTCGCTCTGCCGCTCCATCGTCGAAGACCACGGGGGGCGCCTCTGGGCCGAGGCGAATCCGGGCGGCGGCGCGGTGTTCCGCTTCGTCGTCCCGGCCATGCCCGCGCCCGCGTCGCCAGGGGAGGTTGCCGATGCCGGATGACGACGCGGGCCCCGGCCGCAAGGTCGCCCATGTGGTGGACGACGACGCGGCCGTGCGCCGTTCGCTCGCGCTGCTGCTCCGTTCCGCGGGCTTCTCCGTGCAGGTCCACGAGTCGGGCGAAGCGTTCCTGAAGGCCGCGGAGTCGGCGGCGCCCGCCGGCGGCCTGCCCTTCGGCTGCGTGCTGCTCGACCTGCGCATGCCCGGCATGGACGGGATCGCGGTGCAGCGCGAGATGGCGGCGCGCGGCCTCGGCCTGCCCGTGGTGGTGGTCACCGCCCACGGCGACGTGCCGCTGGCGGTGCAGGCGATGCGGGCCGGGGCGTCCGACTTCATCGAGAAGCCTTACGGGGGCGAGGCGATCATCCAGGCGGCGGAAGCGGCGCTCGCGCGCGGCGACGAGGACCGGGCGCGGGCGCGCGAGGCGGCCGAGGCCGCTGCGCGCGTGGCCGCGCTGACCGCGCGCGAGGCTGACGTGCTGCGCGGCCTGCTCGCCGGCCGGCAGAACAAGGTCATCGCCCGCGACCTCGGCATCAGCCCGCGCACGGTCGAGATCCACCGCGCGAACCTGATGGACAAGCTCGGCGTGCAAAGCCTGTCCGAAGCGCTGCGGACGGCGCTGGCCGCAGGTTGGGCGCCACCGGGCGAGAAGCGCCCGTAGGATCGGGCCGCGAAAAGCCACGCTCCGCACGGCGACACCCTGGACGACTCCGCCAAAGCCGCGAACAGCAAGGAAGCCAGGCGGCAACGCAGGGAGATGGTGAGGCGCCGCGGCGACGCCTCCCGGTCAACATGGGACCTTGACGCCTGAACGCTGAGGTCGGCCCGCCCCGGCCCCGTCGCGGTTTGCGCGTCCGGCTCCGGACGCGGCACGCTCCGGGCCTCCGCCGCGGAGCAGCGGCCTCAGCCCCGCTGCCCGCGTTCGTACAGGTAGCCGCCGGTCGCGCCGGCGGCGGCGCCGATCAGCGCGCCCCAGCCGAAGTTGCCGCTCAGCGAGCCGAGCAGCGCGCCCGTAGCGGCGCCGAGCCCGGTGCCGGCGGCGATTGCCGGCTGGGCCGAGTCGCGGATCGGGGGGCCTTGGCAAGCGCCGAGCAGCACGGCGACGGCGGCCAAGGCGGGGAGTGTGGTGCGCTTCATGGCTCCGGCTCCTGTCAGCGGCGGCACGCGTAGTTGGCGTCCAAGAAGCGGAACAAGGCGTTCGCCGGGTTGTCGTCGGCGACGCGCGGGTTGGCCCGGGCCCAGGCGACGAAGCGGCCCACCGCCTCTTGGCGACTCGGCGGCAGGCCGCAGAAGTTCGGGTTGGAGCCGGGCCGGCTGGCGGCGCGGTGGTAAGACAGGGCGCCAGCGGCGAAGCCGTGGCAGAATTGGACGGCCTGGGCGTAGGCCGGGTCGCCCGGCGGCGTGGCGCACAGGTCCACGAGTTGGGAAGTGGTCCGGGCTTCGAAGGATTGCTCCTGCACCGCATGGGCGGCGGGCGGCGCGGCCGAGAAGGCCGCGGCGGCGAGGCCCGCCAACGCGACCGTCCAAACAAACGTGCGCGGCATGATGGTCTCCTCGTCTCGGATTGCGGCAAGGCCCGGCGCCGGAACCGTCGCTCCGGTCCTGGTGCGGCGGCCGGAGAACGGCGGCGGCGCTCCCTCCTCCATGGCGCCGCGCCGCCGTGCGCCCGGTCCACTCGGGCGTGAATCGGATGGACGGCCGTCAGTCGTCCCGATCGGCGCCGCCCCTTGGGCCGCCGCGCCCGCCGCCGGTGAAAGGCTGGGCGGGTCCTGGCACGCCCGCCCCGGCGAGCGAGGCGCCCGGGACGTTGCGGTCCACTACCGTGCCGCTCCGGACCAAGTCCGCCGCGCGGGCGGCGCGCGCCTGCGCGAGCTCCACGTCGCGCTCCCGCAAGGCTTGCCGCGCCGCGCGGACGGCGCCGACCGCGCCGCCCGCCGCCGCCTCGCGGTCCGCGCCCTCCGGCAAGGAGCGGGTCGCCAAGCGGCTTTCGGCCCGCCCTAGCGCGACCCAGGCCGCTCGGAGGTCGCCTTGGTCCATCCGCCGCTGGGCTAGGTCGAGGAACTCCATCGCAGCGCTGTAGCTGTGATCCTGGTCCGCGCCGCCGCTGTTGCTCGCCCGACGCTCGTCGTCGCGCCCGGCCTGGTAGCCGCGCCGGAATTGCTCGCGGGCGTGGCGGTCCGCGCTGGAGTCGAGATCGCCCAGCGTCGGGTTGCCGGTACGGCCCGACCAGCCGTAAGGGCCGCCGTACGGGCCGCTGTCATAGGGCTCGCGGGAGTGCGATTGCGCGGCGGCCGGTTGCGGCGCGATGGCGCCGGCGCCGAGCGCCGCAGCGACGAGGGCGGCCAAGCCTGTGGTTGCGTTCTTCATGGTGCGTCTCCCGTGTCTTCCATCCGGTGTCTGGCGCGGCGGACCGATGCTGGCCGCGGTCGTGCGCCTTCCGTGCCTTCGGCGCTGCCGAATCGGCACTGGCGGCGTCCGGATCTGAACTCCGGGGCCACGGCGCCGGCCCTGATCTGGCTCAGGAAAACCGCGAAGCCGGCGGGCGCGCTCCGCGACGGCGGCCAAGCGTCGCCGCCGGAGCCCGGTCGCGGCCGCGGGCGATGGCGCGGGCGGGCACCCTCCGGCCGCACGCCGCCTGACCTGATCTGGGTCAGGGAGTTCCGGCCGTGGGCGGCGCCATTCTGCGCACCGACGGCGGAAAACGCGGCGGGAGCCGCCCGCCGCACGGCAGGAGGGACGCATGAGGCCAACAGTCGAACCCATGGCGCCCGGAGCGCCGCGAGGCCACGGCCCAAAGGAGCGCCATCGCCGCCGCCGCGCGCGCGCGCTCCCGATCGCTGCCGGTGCGGCGG
>NZ_BAAAFZ010000002.1:0-109734 GCF_039523795.1 Craurococcus roseus
GCCGCCGCGCCGAACCCCGCCGCGCGCTCCACGCCGGTCCGCGGCCCCGGGAGCGGCGGCGTCCGCGAGGCCTTCGTCGAAGCCCCGGAGCGCGGCCACGCCCGCGCGGACCCCGGGCCGGGCGCCATCCCCGTCCGCCAGCGGCCCCCCGCCCGGTTCGGGGGGCGCAACGCCGTCCGTCCCCGCCCCGGCTCGCGCATGCGCCCGCCGCGTGAGTCCATCGCCCGGCAGCCAGCCGACCAAGCCGCATGTCCGGTTTGATGCGGGCCGCTCCACGCGCCTTCTCGCTGGGCGATGGCGATGTTGAGCGCGTCCGGCGCGCGCAAGGCGAGATCCAGCCGGCGCACGAACGCTTCCGCCGCCCGCATGCCGGCCGCCGTCGTTTCGACGCGCCGCGCGGCCCTCGTCGTCCACCCGTCGAAGTCGGCAAAAGCTTCCCGCGCCTTGTCGGCCGTCAACCCCGCCGTCCGCACCCGGCCCGCCAGGGCGGAAGCGATTTCCGCCGCCGCGAAGTCGCTCACGAGCAGCACGGGCGCGGACGAGGCCACCAAAGAATAGGCGCGCGCCGGGACGGGTCCACGGCCAACGGCACGGGCCCGAAGCCAGTCGAGGTCCTCCTGCCGGACCGGCCCCGGCCCGGCCTCCACCGGCCGCAACTCGACCACGGGCCGGCCATGCCGGGTGATCGTCACCCCCTCGCCGGCCAACGCGCGGTCGATCAACTCCGAAAAACGGTTCTTGGCATCCGCCACGCTATGGGTGCTTATGAGGCGAATATAGCCGTCCGATGGCCATTTTTGGCGACGCAGACGCTGCCCGAGGCTCAGACCGCCTCCGCTTCGGGCGGTGCCTAGGTTTCGCGCAAGAACCCCAGCAGCAACCGCACCACCTCCCCCGGCTGCTCCTGCTGCACCCAGTGCCCCGCGCCCTCCACCAGATGCACCCCCGCCATGCGCGAGCACGCCCGGTCCTGCATCCGTTCCACCGCGCCCGGCACCTGGCACACGCCCCAGTCACTCGCCCCCGCGATGAACACGGACGGCACCTCGATCCGCCGCCCCGCGAAGACCTGCGCCTCCGCCTCGAAGCGCCCCTCTGTCCGCACGCGGTACCACTGCAACCCGCCTTGGAACCCGGTCCTTTCGTACTCCCCCGCGTAGACCGCCAGCTCCCGCTCCGGCAGCCAGCGACAGGCGGCGATCTCCGCCTCAGAGGGCATGTGCGGCGCCACCGTCTCCGCCATCCCCTGGTCGAGCCGCATGATGTAGTAGGTCGGCATCTTCGCCAGTTCGCCCGCCGTCCACCCCGCCAGCGGGAAGGGCTTGTTGCCCGGCCAATCCGCGCTCTTGTGGTGGTAGTAGGCCCGCAGGAATCCGTGGACGCCCCCGGGCCCGCCGCGCATCTCGGCGTCCGCCCCGCGCGTCGAATAGTGCCACTGGTAATGCTTCCGCGGCGGGTCGAGCCGCGCCAGCGCCGCGTGGATGTCCTCGCCAGCCGGGCGCGCCGGCGCGCCCTCCGGCAAATCCGGCGGCCCGGTGAAGGGCGCGCTCATCAACGCCACGGAGCGGAACACGTCCGGCCGCACCAGCGCGCACCACGCCGCGACCGGCGAGCCGAAGTCGTGCCCCACCACGCCCGCGACGGCCTCGTGCCCCAGCGCCCGCACCAGCCCCAGCGCGTCCCGCACCAGGTTGAGCGGCCGGAAAGGCGCAAGGTCGCCGTCGTAGTCCGCGCTCCAGCCGGTGGTGCGCCCGTACCCGCGCTGGTCCGGCGCCACGACGCGGAACCCCGCCTCCGCCAGCGCCGGCATCACCTTGCGCCAGGAATAGGCCAGCTCCGGGAAGCCGTGCAGCAGGAGCAGCAGCGGCCGCCCTTCGCCCTCGCCCGCTTCGAGGACGTGCATCCGCAACCCGTTCACCCCGTCCACGAACCGCGAGCGGATTCCGGGCGGCAGCACGGACGGGTCCAGGGGCGCCAACTCGCTCATGTCCGCTCTCCTCCCGATGCCATGCCGCCCGTCAACGCTCGGCGAAGGCCAACTTGGCGCCCAGCGCGCCGAACGCGCCGGCGAAGGCGCGGCGCATCCACGCCACCACGCGCGGGCGCGAGACCACGTGGTCGCGCACCGAAGCGGCGAGCAGCCCGTAGCAAACGAAGACGGCAAAGGTCATCGCCATGAACACCGCGCTCAACGCCAACATGCGCGGGAGCGGGTGCGGTTCGTCCGCGCGGATGAACTGCGGCAGGAATGCCAGGAAGAAGATGGACAGCTTCGGGTTGAGGATGTTGATCAGCACCGCTTCCGTGGTGATCGCCGCCGCCGAACGGGCGCCGGCCTCCCCCTCCACGGACAGCGCGCCGCCGTCGCGCAGCGCGCCCCAGGCCATGTAGAGCAGGTACGCCACGCCGAGCCACTTCAGGATATGGAACGCGAGCGCGCTCGTGTGCAGCAGCGCCGCCAGCCCCAGGATCGCCGCCGCCATGTGCGGGACGATGCCGAGCGTGCAGCCGAAGGCCGCCACGGCGCTCGCGCGCGACCCGCGCGAAAGGCCGGTCGCCAGCGTGTAGAGCACGCCGGTGCCGGGCGAAGCGACGACGACGAACGACGTGACCAGGAATTCGAAGTCCAAGGCCGGCACTCCCCACCGACGAACAGGATGCTCCGCATCAGGCCTTTTCGCCCCGGCCGACGCGGGAAACGCGGGACGGGGCGCGACTCACGGCAATCGTGGACCGGGCGCCGCGACGGTCAACCCTGGCGAGCGGCGATGTGTCGGAACCGGCGGAGCACGAGTCCCTCATTGATGGGAATTTGTTCTTTTTCGAATGTGCTCGTGTCATGCTCCTGCGTCGCAAGAACGTCCGTCCATGCGCCGCAGCCCCTACACCCCTGCCGCCCCTGGGCCCCGCTCTCCGACGCCGAATGGGACGCCGTCGCCGCCTTCGTCACGCGCGATGCCGGCCCCGGCCGCCCGCTCCGCGACCCGCGCGGCCGTCTCGACACCATGCTCCGCAACACGCTGGGGAACCGCCCCTGGCGCGAGCTGCCGCCCGAGGACGGCAAGCCCGACACCGTGTCCCGCCTGTTCCGCCGCTGAACCCACGACGGCGTCTGGATGCGCCTCCTGGAAGCGCTCAAGGCGCCGGACGCCCCCGCCGTTCTGCGCGCCATGGAGCATTGGACCTGCCGCCTCGTCCGCCGCTCGATCTGGGTGCTCCGCCGCGCCCGCCGCGGCCTCCACGAAATTGTCCTAATCGAGCGGCTCGGCCTCCACACCGCCCTGCCGCAGTACTCCTTCGCGCTCTACCAGCCGGACTTGTCCGCGCTGCTCCGCCGCGTCATCGGCCGCGTGCTGCAGCGGATGCCCGAGGAAGTGCCGCCCCCAGGCACCCTGACCATGCTCGGCCGCCTGTTCGCCTTGGCCGGCGGCCGCCGCGTCTGGTCCGGGCACCTCGCCCCGCCATGAGGCGCCGCGCCCCCATGCCCGAGCCTGCCGCGTCGGGGCGCCCCGGCCGTCGCTCGACGATTGGCGCAGCCCCTTCCGGCAACGCCGCCCTACGGCGATCCGCCCCGGCCCCGCCCCGCCCTCTCCTTGGCCAACAGCGCCCGCTTGCGCGGCACGCCCCAGCGGTAGCCGGTCAGGTCGCCGTCCTTGCCCACCACGCGGTGGCAAGGCACCGCGAGCGAGACGTGGTTCTGCGCGCAGGCGCGCGCCACCGCCCGCACCGCCCGCGGCGCGCCGATCGACTCGGCCACCTCGCCGTAGGTGCGCGTCTCCCCGAACGGGATCGTTTGCAACGCCTCCCAAACCCGCCGCTGGAACGCGGTGCCGCGCAGGTCGAGCGGCAAGGCCAGCGCCGCCCGCGGCTCCTCGATGAAGCCGACCACGTCGCGCACCG
Organism: Craurococcus roseus; assembly: GCF_039523795.1. Classification (NCBI taxonomy): domain Bacteria; kingdom Pseudomonadati; phylum Pseudomonadota; class Alphaproteobacteria; order Acetobacterales; family Acetobacteraceae; genus Craurococcus; species Craurococcus roseus. The sequence continues at coordinate 3,901 of NZ_BAAAFZ010000002.1, forward strand.
CCTCCGCCAAATCCTCCCCGGCCGGCTCGACCCGCGCCGCCGGGAAGCGCCGCCGCAGGTCGCCCTCCAGCGCCTCCGCGTCCTCGGCGAAGCCGATGAAGCACACGCCGCGCCCCGTCGCGCCCACCAGCAGCGGCCCGAGCGCGCTGTCCGCGAACGCGGTGCGGACCACCTCGCCCGCGCCGCCCCGCCGCGCCGCGCCCGGCGTCATGCCGAGCACCTGGCCCGGCGCCCCGTACACGCGGCTCTCGCTGCCGTACCCTGCGCCGGCCACCGCATCCACCACGCGCTCGCCCCCGGCCAATAGAGATTGGAGCCGCCGCGCCCGCACCGACTCGGCGAAGGAGCGCGGCGTGACGCCGGTGGTGTCGCGGAACATCCGGAGGAAGTGGTGGCGCGCGTAGCCCGCCCGCCCCGCGAGCGCGGCCAGCGAGGGCATCGCCTCGCTCCGTTCGATCAGCTCGCAGGCCGCCCGCACCGCGTCCGCGTGCAGCGCCGCGCGCTCGCCCTTCGGGTCGCAACGGCGGCAGGCGCGGAACCCGTCGGCCTCGGCCGCCATGGCGTCCGGGTAGAACCGGGTGTTGCGCCGGAGCGGCGCCCGCGACGGGCAGCCCGGCCGGCAGAACACCCCCTGCGTCGCCACAGCGTAGAGGAACGGCCCGCAAGCCGGCGACGCCTCGCGCGCGAGCACCGCGGCCCAGCGCGCGGCGTCACCCGCGTCGAGGCGAGGCGCCTCCAAACTCATCATGGTGTCAGGCACGGCGCCCTCCCGCTTTCGTCCGATAGCGCCATCCTGCCCGCCACCGCCCTCCTACGGCCATCCGGGCGTTGCGCCCGCACGGTCCCCCGCCCCTACAACGCCTCCCCTTCGGCCTTGCGCCGGATGTCGCGCAGCCGCCTTTCCCCGCCCGGCATCTTCGGGTTGATCGCGAGCGCCGCTTCCGCGCTGCGGAGCGCCGCCGCCGCGTCGCCCGCCTCGTCCTGCAAGGCGGACAGGCTGAGCAGCGCCATCCAATGCCGCGGCTCCAGCCGCAGGACCTCCTGGAGGTCGCGCGCCGCCGCCAACGGGTCGCCCGTGCGCGAATGCGCCTCCGCCCGCAGCAACCACGCTTCCGGGAATTCCGGCGCCAAGGTGAGCGCCGCGTCGAAGTCCTCCAGCGCGTCGCCGGGCTGGTTCGCCTGCATGTTCCGCATCCCCCTGTTCATCAGCAGCGACACGGAGGGCGTCGCGGCCGAGGCCCAGAGCTGGCGGATGCGCCCCTCCACCAGGGTCGCGCCCGCTTCGTCCGGCGCGGTGCGGAGCGCGTCGAACGCCTTGTCCAGCTCAGCACGGCGCGCCTCGGCGCCGCGCGGCCCGGGGGGCGGCGTGTTGACCGCCGGGCCGTGCGGCGAGGGCGGCGCGCCACCCTGCCCCGGCGGGCGGGCGGGCGGGCTGTCCGGCGCCTGGGCCGCCACGGGAGCCGCCGCCAGCGCCACCACGGAAACCCCCGCCAGAATGGGCCGGAACCACGCCATCCGCACCGCCGTCCTCTCCATCTTCACCGGCCGGGCCGCCGCCGGGCGCGCCCACAATACCGCGGAACCCCGCCGCTTCCGACCGGAGAAATGCGCGGGCGCCGCCGCCCGGCCCCTCCGCCGGCGTCACCGGCCGAGCTTGAGCCCGGCGCGCTCCACGATGCCGCGGAACTTCGCCACCTCCGACCGCAGAAAGGCGCGGGTGCCGTCCGGTGTCGTGGTCGCCTCCGCCGGGTCGACGCCCGCCGCGGCCAGCCGTTCCCGCACCCCCGGCTCGGCCAGCGTCGCCTGGACCGCGCGCGACAGGGCGCCGAGGACGTCCGGCGGCAGCCCGCGCGGCCCGGCCAGGATGTTCCAGGTCGTGATCTCGAAGCCCTTCAGCCCCAGCTCGTCCAGCGTCGGGACGTCCGGGAACAGCGGGTGGCGCGCGCGCGAACTCACCGCCAGCCCGCGCGAAAGCCCGTCGCGCAGATGGGGCGCGCTGGAAGCCAACACCTCCAGCGAGTAGTCCACCTCGCCCTTGGCCAGCGCCTCCATCACCGCGGAGCCGCCCCGGTACGGCACGTGCTCCGCCCGCAGCCCGCCGGCCTCGATCTTGAGGTACTCGCCCGTCAGGTGCCCGATGCCGCCGGCGCCGGAGGTGGCCCACATGTACCGGCCCGGCTCCGCCTTCACCGCCGCGAACAGCTCCGCCGCCGTGCGGAAGCGGGACGAAGCCGGCACCACCAGCACCATCGGGCCGCCGCCCACCAAGGCGACCTGGGCGAAGTCCTCCACCGGGTCGTAGGGCGTCTGCGCCGGCAGCGCCGCCGGATTGGTGGCCAGCGCCGAAGCGGAGCCGAGCAGCAGGGTGTACCCGTCCGGCGTCCGGTGCCGCACCCATTCGGCGCCGACGCTGCCCCCTGCCCCAGCGCGGTTCTCCACGATGATGCGCGCCGCCGCCCCGAGCTGCGGCGCCATGCGCTCCGCCAGGATGCGGCCCGCGATGTCGGTGGAGCCGCCGGCCAGGAAGGGCACCACCAGGGTTATCGGCCGCTCGGGGTAGTCGCAGGCGCAGCCCCTCGGCTGCGCGGCGGCGCCAAGCGGACGCCACAGGGCGGCGGCGGGAAGGAGCGGCAGGAGGCCGCGGCGCGTGGCTCGCATGCGAGCGGTGGTCCTCGGTCGGAAGCGTCGGGCCGGCGAGACTACGGACCAGCGGCCCGCGGAGGAAGGGCGGCGGCTAGGCGCGACGTCGTTCCGGCACCCGGGGGCGGCTCGCGCGTTGCCGTTCCGAATCCTTGCGCCGCCGCGGCGCCATCTCGCGGGAGCACCAAAGGGACCCACCGCCATGCCCACCGAAACCAAGCCCAACGCCCTCACCGTCGCGGCCCTGGCCGCCGGCGGCCTGCTCTTGTCCGCCTTCGGCCGCGGCGGCTCCGCCGCGAGGCGCCCCGCGGCGCGGACGGGCGACTCGGCCGCCGCCGCCGGGCGGCGGAGGGACCGTGCCGCGCCGGCAGCGCCCGGTGCCGCCGACCGCGGCAGGCACGCCGACTCGCCGAGCCAAATCCCGGCGCGCGGCTGGTGGGACATCCTGAAGCGCACCGTCAGCCAGGTGTCGGAGGACCGGGTGCTGACGGAGGCGGCCGGCATCACCTTTTACTCGCTGCTAGCCCTGTTCCCGGCGATCGCGGCCATGGTTTCGATCTACGGCCTGTTCGCCGAACCCTCGACCATCACCAACCACCTGGACGTCATCGCCGGCGTGGTGCCGGGCGAAGGCATGCAGATCATCGAGGAGCAGGTGAAGCGCATCGCCAGCAAAGGCGGCGCGGCGCTCGGCTTCGGCGCGGTCTTCGGCATCCTCACCGCGCTCTGGAGCTCCAACCAGGCGATGAAGGCGCTGGTGGACGCGCTCAACGTCGTCTACGACGAACGCGAGAAGCGAAGCTTCCTGCGCCGCGCCGTGCTCACCCTGAGCTTCACCGTGGCCGGCATCCTGTTCATCCTGCTCGCCATGGGCTCGGTCGTGGTGCTGCCGATCGCTCTCAAGTTCGTGGGCCTCGGCGACAGGGCGGAAACGCTGCTGAGTTTGGCGCGGTGGCCCGTGATGCTGGTGGTGGTGTCGCTCTTCCTCGCCTGCATCTACCGCTACGGCCCGGACCGCGACAAGGCGAAGTGGCGCTGGGTGAGCTGGGGCAGCGCCGTGGCGGCCCTGGGCTGGCTGCTCGCCTCCGCCGGCTTCTCGTACTACGTCACCAACTTCGGCAACTACAACGAAACCTACGGCTCGCTCGGCGCCGTGGTCGGCTTCATGACCTGGATCTGGATCTCTTCCACCGTAGTCCTGGTGGGCGCGGAGCTGGACGCCGAGATGGAGCACCAGACGGCGCGCGACACCACCACCGGCCCGGAGAAGCCGATGGGCACGCGCGGCGCCAAGATGGCGGACGAGGTCGCGTCGTGAGGCCGAGGGCGGCGCCACGGGGCGCCGCCCCGTGGCGCCGCCCCGGCCGCTCAGACCCGGACCGCCTTCCAGGCGCCGCCGCCGCTCTCCCGCTGCACCACGGCCGCGCGCAGCCCGCGCGGCGCGGGCATGATGCCGCCGGCGTAGCTCCACAACTCGATCCGCTCCGCCTCGAAGCGCACCACCACCGCGTCCGGGTCGTCCCGCCCGCCCGGGAACCACTCGTCGAGGTCCGGCACCCAGAGCCGCGCCTTGGACGCGGGGTCGGCGTCGAGCCGCGCGCGGCCGACCAGCGAGACGTAGGCGCCGTCCGGGTCGTGCTGGTAGGCGAGCGTCAACCGTCCCGAGCGGCGGATCTCTTCGGCCTTGCGCGAGCCGGCGCTGGTCACGAACGCCACCGACCAGTCCTCGCCGGGCGGGTAAGGCTGGACGACGCGGGCGTTCGCGCCGCCATCGGCCGCGGCCGTCACGGCCATGCAGTACCGGACGCGGCCCACTATGGTCCGCGCGGCGTGCAGGAGCGTGTCGGCATCGGATGCTGTCATCGGCCTCTCCTCCCTCGAACGGGCGGCACCCAATCTGTCACCGTTAGAGGCTACGTTCTAGAGGATACATTCTACAAAATGCAGCGCGCCGTTTTCGCTTCGGAGGATTTCGTCGCCGCGGCCCGCGACCTCGCCCGCACCGGCGGTCCGGGCGCCATCACGGTCGCCGCCGTGTCCGGCCGGATGAAGGCGCCGACCGGCTCGTTCTACCACCGCTTCCCGTCCCGCGACGCGCTCGCCGGGGAGGTCTGGCTGTCGCTGGTGCTCGCTTTCCAGGTGGGCTTCCGGGCCGCCGCCGACCGCGGCGACTGGCTGGGCGCCGCCTTGCACGTGCCTGCCTGGTCCCGCGCCAATCCGGGCGACGCGCGGCTCCTCCTCGGCCACCGCAGGGAGGATTTCCTCCAAGGCGCGGAGTGGCCGCCGGCCTTCCAGGAGCGCGTCCGTGCGCAGGCCGCCGCCGTGGAGGAGCGGTTCGCCCGTTTCGCGCGCGACGTCCTCGGCGGCACCGACCCGGACCGGCTGCGGCGCGCCCAGTACGTGCTCGCGGACGCGCCGACCGCCGCGGTGCGGCCTCATCTCGCCAACGGCGAGGCTCCCCCGCCCGTCGTGGACGACCTGGTGCGGGAAACCTTCCTTGCCGTCGCCCGGCGCTGAGGCGGGCGCGCCGTCAGGCCGCCCGGGAGGCCGCCCGTTGCCGCCGCTCGCGCGCCGCGGCCACCGCGCCGGGCTCCGGCCCGCCGGCCATCCAGTCCAGCAGTTCGACGCTGTGGACCGTCGGCAGGCCGGCGTCGTCGGCGAGCTGGGTCAGGCAGCCTATGTTGCCGGAGGCGATCAGGTCCGCGCCGGTCCGGTTGATGTTCTCCAGCTTGCGCTCGCGGAGCCGCCCGGCGATCTCGGGCTGGAGGACGTTGTAGGTGCCGGCGCTGCCGCAGCACAGGTGCGCTTCCCGCGGCTCCTTCACCGCGAAACCCGCCTTCAGCAGCAGCGCCTTGGGCACGCCGGTCAGCTTCTGCCCGTGCTGGAGGCTGCACGCCGCTTGGTACGCCACGGTCAGCCCCGGCGACGGGCGCGTGGGCTCGTAGCCGAAGCGGGTCAGCACCTCGCTCACGTCCATGGCGATGGAAGCGACGCGCTTCGCGCGCTCGGCCAAGGGCGACGGCTCCTCGCGGAACATGTGGCCGTAGTCCTTGACCGTGGTGCCGCAGCCGGACGCGTTGATCACCACGGCGTCCAGCCCGTCCTCGCCGTCCATCTCGCGCGTCCAGGCCTCGATGTTGGCGCGGGCGAGCGCCATGGCCGGGCCGTGGTGGCCCATGTGGTGGTCGAGCGCGCCGCAGCAGCCCTGCTCGCGCGTCACCACCACCTCGACGCCCATGCGGGTGAGCAGGCGGATGGTGGCCTCGTTGATGGAGGGCGCCAGCACCTGCTGGGCGCAGCCGGTGAGCAGCGCCACGCGCCCGCGCCGCTTGCCGCCCTCGGCCCGGTGGACCTGCGGGACCGCCGAATTCCCCGCTGGCGGGATGCGCTTGGGCGAGAGGCGCAGCATGGCGCGTAGGCGCTGCGCCGTCATGGACCGGCCGGGGACGAAGCCGGCGAAGTGCCGGCCCAGCGTCCCGCCCAGCAGGGCGAGGCGGAACCGCGACGGGTACGGGAGGAGCTTGCTCAGGAGCCGGCGGAGCATCCGCTCCGGCAAGGGCCGCTCGTAGGTCTCCTCGATGTAGCGGCGGGCGTGGTCCACCAGGTGCATGTAGTGGACGCCCGAGGGGCAGGTGGTCATGCAGGACAGGCAGGACAGGCAGCGGTCGATGTGCTTGACCACCTCCGGCGTCGCCGGCCGCCCGCTCTCCAGCATGTCTTTCATCAGGTAGATGCGCCCGCGCGGGCTGTCCAACTCGTCGCCCAGCAGCACGAAGGTCGGGCAGGTGGCGGTGCAGAATCCGCAATGGACGCAGGTGCGGAGGATGCCGTTGCTTTCGCGGGTGTCGGGGTCGCGGAGCTGTTCGGGGGAAAATGCGGTCTGCATCGGTGTTTCTCGCGGCGGGGCCGGACATATGGGGCAGCGCGGCCGGAACGGGAACGCCGGAAGGCGCGCCGCGGCGCGATTACCCGCTCCGCGCGGCGGCCGCCCGTCACTGCGTCTGCGGCTTGGCTTCCTCGACGCCGCTCGCCAGCACCGCGGCGACCGCCTGGGCGAGGCAGTCGTTCAGCCGGTCGGTGGCCGCGACGCGCTTCGAGCGCGGGGCGCGCTCCAGGTCCACCTTCTCCGCCTCGGCCCAGGCGTGCATCAGGTCGTAACGCCGCACCAAGGGCGCGTTGTGCGCCGCCGCCGCCAGCCGCATGGCCTCCAAGTAGGGCTCGACGTTGGCGTTGGCGCGCAGGACGCGGGAGAATTGCGGGTCCACCAGCGCCGCGTCCGCCCCGGCGGCGTCCACCTGGCCGAGGCCCGCATCGAGCGCCGCCGCCAGCTCGTCCAGGTCGAGGTTGCGCGCCGTCTCCACCGCGCCCGTCTGCCAGATGACCAGGTGGGTCGGGGCGCGCTTCAGCTCCTCCCGGATCATGTCGCCGCCGTCGGAGGCGGTGAGGCCGGGCGCGCCGCGCACGACGGTCTCCACCTTGAGGCCCGGGTACTTGTCGGACAGCAGCCTTTCGAGCCGCGCCGGCCAAGCCGCCGCCGGCCCGCTGGTGCCCGGCCCCAGCACGGAAGCGGAGCCGACCACGACGATCCGGAGGCTGCCGCCGGACACGGCGCGCGCGGTGGCCGGCAGGGGCGCGCCGGCCTCCAGGAGTTCGGGCGGGGCGCCGCAGGCGCGGCCGGCGTCCTCGGCCCGCGCGCCGGCCACCCCGGCGGCAGCCAACGCCAGGGCCGGGAGCACCACCGCCAGGGCGCGCCGCAACCTGTTCATTCTGCCATTGTCCTGTTCGCCGCCGCCGCAGGCAAGGCGGTTCTCTCGGCCACGGCCCGCTTGCGGCCGCCCTCACCGGATCGTTGCCGGTACCACGCACCGACGGCGGCGATGGCCACCATGGCCAGGAGACCCGCGAGGTTGACCGCGGCCTGCATGGGCCACCCCTCCGACTGCTCCAGGGCGACGCGGCCGACGAAGGACAGGAAGATGCCGGCGCAGAACACCGGCAGGCCGTGCTGGCCCATGAGCACGAAGGGCGCGGCGGCGGCGCCTCGGAGCCAGGCGGCGTCCCGGTCGATCCAATGGCCGAGCAGGTAGGCGAGGGCCAGGATGGAGAGGAGGCGCACCGGGTGCAGGCCCGCCTTGTCCACCCCGGACAGGAAGGAAGCCACCCAATCCGGCAGGTAGGGCAAGGGCTCCGGCCGCTGCCACGCGACCACCAGCACGGCGCCCATGGCGAGCAGCGCGGCGCAGGCCGCCATCAGGGCGCGCGAGCGCGGGATCGGCGCCGGGTCGCCCGCCCGGCGGGACGACCCGAGGGCGCAGCCGATGAAGAACAGCGCCTGCCACGCCAGAGGGTTGAAGAACCATCCGCCGCCCCTCCAGGTGGGCAGGTTCACGTCCGCGAGGCGTACGGCGACGTAGATGGCCAGCGAGGCCGTGATGAGCAGCCGCGGCCGGTTCAGCAGCGCCAGCGCGGGCATGAGCATCAGCAGCAGCACGATGTAGAGGGGCAGGATGTCCAGGAAGGCCGGCTGGAAGCGCAGCAGCAGGGCTTCCAGGAGCGCGCGGTAGGGCTGCTCGCCGAAGGCGTCCAGGGCCAGCTCGTCGAGGTAGGCCATGTTGTCGAGCGCGGCGACGGAGTACCCCACCTGCGCCGTGAACACCACGAACAGGAACATATGGGCGATGTAGAGCGTGCCGACCCGCCGCAGCACGGCGGCGGAGGCGAAGAGCCAGCCCTGCCGGTCGAGCATGGCGCCGTAAGCGAGGCCCGCCCCGTAGCCGGCCAGCAGCACGAAGGCCTCGGTGGCGTCGCAAAACGCGTAGTTGCGGATGGTGTAGTCGCCGAGCCAGTTGCCCGGCATGTGGTTGATGAAGATGAACCACAGGGCGACGCCGCGGAAGAAGTCGGCCCGGAGGTCCCGGCTGCCGCCACCGCCGCGCCCCTGCCCGGAGCGGACCAAACCGAACATCACGCCCCCTCTCCCGCCGCGGCACTCTCCCGGTTCGGGCCGCGTCCGCAAGCCCCGGATCGCGTCCCCGCGGGCTCGCGTCATTGCGCTTCCATCCCGGTTCCCCGGCGGCCTAGCCTCGTGATCCGGCTTGGGCCAGATTGGCACCACGATGAGAACGACGCTCCTGCTCCTGGCCGGCCTGATGGCCGGCTTGGCCGCGACGCCTGCGACCGACGCGCGCGGCGCGGCCTGCCCGCCCGTGGCGATGGACGGCGCGCCCCTGCCCGCGAGCCGTGCGGCCGTGCGGGCGGGCGAGCCGCTGACGGTCGTGGCGTTCGGCTCCTCCTCGACGGAAGGCGCGGGGGCGAGCATCCCGGCCATGTCCTACCCGGCCCGGCTCGAAGCGCTGCTCAAGGCCGCCCTGCCCGGCCGGCCGGTGCGCGTGCTGAACCGCGGGATCGGCGGGCAGGAGGTGAACGAGATGCTGGCGCGGCTCGACAGGGACGTGCTGGCGGAGCGGCCGCACCTGGTGGTCTGGCAGGCGGGCGCCAACGCCGCGCTGCGCGGGATGGACCCGCAGGCGTTCCGCGAGCGGCTGGTGGAGGGGCTGGCCCGCCTGCGCGCCGATGGCGCCGACGTCGTGCTGATGGACAACCAGCTCGCGCCGGTGGTCGTGTCGCGCCCGCTGCACCCCTACATCGCGGCGGCGCTGCGCGAGGTGGCGGCGGCGTTTTCGGTGCCGGTCTTCTCGCGCACCGGGCTGATGCGGTCCTGGGAGGCGGCGGGGACCCCGCCCGCGGAGCTGCTCCACCCGGACGGGCTGCACCACAACGACCGCGGCTACGCCTGCGTCGCCGAGGCGCTCGCCGAAACCATCCTGCGCGGCCTGCGCGACGCCGCCCCGGTCATCGCCGGGCGCTGAACCGGCGCCGCCGCGCGGCCGCACCCGATTCCCGCCTGGGCGCGGCCGGCCCGGAACGGCCCGGGCGGTCCTCGGCCCGGTTGACCGGCGCCGCGGGCGTCGCCAGCCGGCGCGACCGCAGACTACTCGGCGGCGAGGGTGTGCGGGTCGACCACCCGCGCGTGGTTCGGGCGGGGCAGCAGCGCCAAGCGCGTGTCCACCCGGCCGTAGATCATGTCCCGGAAGGTGGAGCGGTTGAGCGGCCCGGTGTCCGGCGCGCGGTCCAGGAAGGCGCGGAAGGTGGCGCGGTAGCGGGCCGCTTGGCGGACGAAGCGCTCGTCCACCTCGAATTGCGCGGCTTCCTTGGCGTCGGCGGGCAGCATCCGCAGGATGCGCAGCGGCAACTCGCTGGCGGGCGGCAGGGGCAGCTCCGCCGCCTCCGTGCCGGGGACGCGCCAGCCGTACACCAGGCGCCACATGGCGGCGAGCGTCGCGCTCAGTTCCACCGTCACCATGTCCCACTCGGTGACGAGCCGCTGCATCCGGGTCTCGGACGCGGCGTGCTGCGCCGCCTCCACTTGGCGCTGCCCGACAGAAAGGGCCGAGATGGCCAACCGCACCTGTTCCTGGAGCAGCGCGGTCTGGTTGCGGCACTCCTCGATCAGCGCCTCGGTCGCCAGGGTCTTGGAATCGAAGGACGTGGACTGGCGCAGCAACGCGTTGCGGAGCGCGACCAGTTCCACCCGCTGGACGAGGCCGGCGATGGCGAGGATCAGCAGCGCCGGCGGCAGGAACAGCCCCAGCATCAGCACCGCCTTCTCCGCCGGCGGCAGCGCCAGCAGCGCCTCGGCCCCGTGCAACTGGACGACGAGAACCAAGACGGCGGGCACGGCGAGGGTGGCGAGGAGGCCCACGCCCCAAGCGGCGAGGCGGGCCATCATCGTTGGGGCGCTCTCATCGGGGGCTCCAGCGGCCGGCCGGAGGGGGGATGCCGGCCTAATGGACGGCTTTATACCATGCACACCAATAGGTTGAACATCACGAAAGCGATTTCTTATTTCGCTTGCCTGCGGCCGTGAGGCAGCGTCAGGAGCCCGCGCGCATCCGCCCCGGGTTGAGCACGCCCGCCGGGTCGAGCACCGCCTTCACCCGCCGGCCGATCGCGGCCAACGGCTCCGGCTCCTCCGGCAGCACCGCCACCGCGGCGCGCAGCGAGTCCGGCGCGCGGAACAGGGTGAAGGCGCCGCCCTCCGCGCGCGCCGCGGCCGCCACCGCCTCATGCGCCTCCGCCGTGGCCGGGCCGGCGATCCAAACGAGGCCGCCGCCCCAGTCGAGCAGCCGGCGCCGGAGGCCGGCGGCGCGCACCGCCCCTGCCACGGCCGGGCCGGCGGAAGGGCGGACGGAAACCCGCCACACGGCGTCGCCGGGTTCGGCGCCGAGCGGCTCGGCGTCGCGGACCCGGTGCCACAGGGCGCGGCTCTCGGCGTCCTCCAGGAGGCCCGCCTCGCCCAAAGGGGCCAGTTCGTCCCGCAGCCGGCCGGCGCGGTAGGCGACGGACTCGGCGAAGTCCTCGACGCGCAGCAGGGCCAACGGCCCTCCGCCCGCGCCGTCCTCCGGCAGCAGCGCCGCGCCGGACACGCCGTAGGGGCTGCCCAGCCCGGCCGACAGCGCCCGAACGCCGGCGGCGAGGTCGGCCACGCGGAGCGCCACCGTGGCGGTGCGCTCGGGCGCCGGCAGGACCTTCAAGGTGATCTCGGTGAGCACGCCGAGCGTACCGTGGCTGCCGGTGAGGAGCTTGGCCAGGTCGAGGCCGGTGACGTTCTTCAGCACGCGCCCGCCGGAGCGGAACACCTCGCCGCTGCCGGTGACGGCGCGGATGCCCATGACGTGGTCGCGGGTGGCGCCCGCGGTGATGCGGCGCGGGCCGGACAGGTTGGCCGCGACCACCCCGCCAAGGGTCGCCGGCCGGTCGGCGCCGAACAAGGGGCCGGGCTCCGGCGGCTCGGCGATCAGGTGCTGGCCGCGCTCGGCCAGCGCCGCCTCGATCTCCGGCAGGGGCGTGCCGGCGCGGGCCGACAGGATCAGCTCCTGCGGCTTGTAGAGGGTGATGCCGGAAAGGTTGCGGGTGGAGAGGGTGCGCGCGGCCTGCACCGGGCGCAGCATGGCGCGCTTGGTGCCGTTGCCCTCGACGGCGAGGGGCTGGCCGCTCCGCGCCGCCTCGGCCACGGCACCGGCGAGTTCCTCCTCCGAAGCCGGGGCGAAGGACGACGGCCCTGCGGCAGCGCTCATTCGGCCGCCGCGGCGGCGGGGTGCGACAGCGGTGCGGGGGCGGGCGCCGCGAAGGCGGGGTTGCCCTCCAGCGGGAAGACCTTGGACGGGTTGAGCAGCCAGCCGGGGTCGAAGGCCCCCTTCACCGCTCGCTGGAGGCCGAGTTCGCCGGCGGTGAACTGCACGCCCATCAGGTCGCGCTTCTCCACGCCGACGCCGTGCTCGCCGGTGAGGCAGCCGCCCACCTCGACGCAGAGCTTCAGGATGTCGGCGCCGAACTCTTCCGCCTTGCGGAAGCTCTCCGGGTCGTTGGCGTCGAACATGATGAGCGGGTGCAGGTTGCCGTCGCCGGCGTGGAAGATGTTCGCCACTTGCAAGCCGTAGGAGGCCGACATCTCGCCGATCCGCCGCAGCACGTTCGGCAATTCGCCGGTGGGGATTGTGCCGTCCATGCAGAGGTAATCGGGCGAGATGCGGCCCACCGCGCCGAAGGCGCCCTTGCGGCCCTTCCAGATGGCGAAGGACTGCTCGGCGGTTTCGGCGACCTTGAGGGAGATCGGGTCGAAGCGCTCGCAGATCTCCTTGATCCGGCCCAGCAGCATGTCCTGCTCGGCCACGCTGCCCTCCACCTCGATGATGAGCATGGCCTCGGCGTCGAGCGGGTAGCCGGCGTTAGCGAAGGCTTCGCAGGCGTGGATCGCGGGCCGATCCATGAATTCCAGCGCAACGGGGATGATGCCGCTGCCGATGATGGCGTCCACCGCCTGCCCCGCGATCTCGTTCGACTTGAAGGCGGCGAGCATGGCGCGGGCGCCCTCGGCGGCGCGGAGGATGCGGACCGTGACCTCGGTGATGACGGCGAGCTGCCCCTCGCTGCCGGTGAGCAGGCCCAACCAGTCGTAACCGGCAGCGTCCAGGTGCCTGCCGCCCACCTCGAAAACCTCGCCCTCGACCGTCACGGCCTTGAGGCCGAGCAGGTTGTTGGCGGTGACGCCGTACTTGAGGCAATGGGCGCCGCCCGAGTTCATGTTGACGTTGCCGCCGATCATGCAGGCGAGTTGGCTGGACGGGTCGGGCGCGTAGAAGAAGCCATCGCCTTCCACCTCGCGCGTGATGGCGAGGTTGGTGACGCCGGCCTCCACCACCGCCAGGCGGTCGGCGAAGTCCACCTCCAGGATGCGGTTCATCCGCATCAGGCCGACCACCACCGCGTCTTCCAGCGGCAAGGCGCCGCCCGAGAGCGAGGTGCCGGCGCCGCGGGGCACCACGCGCACGCCCATGGAATGGCAGACGCGCATCACGGCCGCGACCTCCTCGGTGGAGGCGGGCAGCGCCACGGCGAGGGGCGGCTGCTTGTAGGCGGTGAGGCCGTCGGTCTCGTAGGGCTTCAGGCGGAGCGGCTCGCCGATGACGCCGCCCTCGCCCGGCACGGCGCGCCGGAGCGCGGACAGGATCTCCTCGCGGCGGGCGAGGACTTCGGGCTTGGGATCGGGCTGCCTGATCACGTCCGTCGCTCCTCCGGCCGGTGGTTCGCTGCTGTGGTCGTTGAGATGGGCCGACGCGCCGCCATGGGCAAGCGGCCGGCGCGGGCTTGCCGAAGCGGCGCCGCGCCGCCACTACTCCCCGCCGCACCCCCACCGCGCCACCGGAAGAGCCCATCCATGCGCCGCTCGCTGCTGTTGCTCGCCTTCGCCCTGCTCGGGCCGGTCCTGGGGACGGCCCCGGCCGATGCGCAGATCCGCCAAGGGTTCTACGAGATCGAGGGGCGCAACCCGGACGGTAGCCCTTACAACGGCGTCTTCGCGTTGGAGAACGCCCCGGGCGCGAGCTGGTACGCCGCCTGGCAGGTCGGCGACGTGCGGCTGTTGGGGTTGGGACTGATCCAGGGCGGCGTGCTGGCCGTCTCGTTCATCGTGGACGGCAGGCCCGGGATCGCCACCTACGAGGTGGAGGCCGACGGCCGCCTCCGGGGCACTTGGTCCACCGGCGGTGGGATGGGCACGGAAGTGCTGACGCCGCGCTGAGGGCGCGGCGCCGGCGGTCGTTCAACAGCGGGCGGCGGGCGTCAGCCCTGGCGGGCCTTGAGCCGCGGGTTCTTCTTGTTCAGCACGTACAGGCGGCCGCGGCGGCGCACGAGCACGCAGTTCTTATCGCGCGTCTTCGCGCTCTTGAGGCTGTTGCGGATTTTCATCGTGGGCGTCCTTGCGAGCGGGCGCGTCTATTGAAAAGGCGTGGTTTTGTCAAGCCGCGAACCGTGGTCCGGGCGGGCGGCGGCGCTTAACCCGACCTTAAGCACCCGGCCCCTAGCTTGGCACGACCTTTGGCGACGGGTACGGCCGGCGATGGCGGATGGTGGCGATGGTCTTCACACCGGCCCCGGCGGCCCTCTCGGGCGCGCGTCGGCCGACCGGGAACGTTTCCTCGCCTTCGCGCTGACGGCGGCCGACATGCTGTTGGAAGTCTCGCCGGAGGGCCGCATCGAGTTCGCGGCCGGCGCCTTCCGGAGCCGGCTGGGCGAGCCGCCGGAGGCTTGGCTCGGGCGGCCGGCGGAAAGCGTCGTCTCGCTGCCCGACCGCGCCGCCTTCGACGGGGCCTTCAGCACCCTCCTCGCGCGCGACCGGCTGCCCCCGACGCCCTTCCGGCTGCCGGACGCCGCGGGCACGCCGGTCTCGGTCGCCGGGCTCCGGTTGCCGGCGGCGCACGGGGCGGCGGGGCGCTTCTGCCTCACCGTGTCGTCCCTGCCGCGGCAGCCCGTCCGGGCGGCCCATCCCGCCCTCGCCGGCGGCGACGCGGTGCGCGACGCGGCGCTGCGGCTCGCCGGCGGCGGCGCCGATGCCCTGTCCTTCATCGAGGTGACCGGGCCGGACGGGCGGCCGCCAGAGGCCGGCCCCGTGGCGGCCCTGGTGGACCGGGCGCTCTCCGCCGGCCTCGGCGCCGGCTGCGTGGCGGGCGAGTTGTCCGCCGGGCGCTACGGCATCGTGTCGCAGAGTCCCGCCGACGACTTGGCCGACCTGGCGGCGCGGATCGAGGACGCGGCCCGCGGCGCCGGGCTGGACGCGGCCGTCGAAGCGCGGAGCGTCCCGCTCCGGGCGGAGGGGCTCACGCCGGTGCAGCGGACGCGCGCCCTCCGCTACGCGCTCGACGCCTTCGCGCGCGGCGGCTACCCGGCGGTGGAGGCCGCCGGCTTCGCGGCCGGGCTTTCCGGTTTCGTCGAGCGCGCCTGCTCCCGCGCGGACGCGCTCCACCGGGCCATCGCGGGGAAGCGGTTCGGCCTGGCGTTCCAGCCGATCGTCCGCATGGAGGACGGCGCCGTGGAACACTACGAGGCGCTGCTGCGGCCCGACCCGGAGGTGGCCGCGGAGTTCGGGACGCCGGGGGACTTCGTCGCCCTCGCCGAAACCCTGGCCATGTCGGAGAAGCTGGACTGGGCGGTGGTCGAGGCCGCCTCGGCCGCGGCCCGGCGCGGCCGGGGCGCGCGGATCGCCGCCAACCTGTCCGGCCTGTCGTTGCAGAGCCCCGCCTTCCGCGCCCGCCTGCTCCGGCTCCTGGACGGCGAGCCGATGCTCGCATCGCGGCTGATGGCGGAGATCACCGAAACCGCCGAGATCGAGGACGAGGAGGAGGCGGTGCGGACCATCGCCGCGCTGCGGGAACGCGGCATGGAGCTGTGCATCGACGATTTCGGCGCCGGCGCCGCGGCGTTCCGCTACCTGCGCGCCTTCCGGGTGGACATGGTGAAGATCGACGGCTGCTACCTCCGGGACGCCACGCGGAGCGAGCAGGACCGCGGCATCCTGGCCTCCATGGTGGGCCTGATCCGCACCGTCGGCGCCCGCATCGTGTCCGAGCGGATCGAGACGCAGGCGGAGGCGGAACTGGTGCGGGGCCTCGGCGCCGACCTCGGCCAAGGCTGGCTCTACGGCCGCCCCGGCGCGCTGCCCTGAGCCGCGGCTCAGAACGCCGCCGGGGTGCGACGCGGCGCGGGACGGAAACGTCCGCCGGTCGGTTTGGCCCGCGTCCGGTCCGGGCGCGCGAAACGCGTGCCGTCGGGCCGCGGAAGGCCCATAGTGCTCCCGGGAGGAGCCTTGCGATGCCACACGCGCTCAGCCGACGCCGCCTTCTCCGCGCCTCCGCCATGGTGGCCCCGGCGCTCGCTTGCACCCGCGTCACGCGCGACGCCAACGGCGCTGAAACGCCGCGGATCGAGGCGCCCGTCGTGGACCGCCTCGTCATGCAGGTGGTCCTGGACGGCGCCCACGACGTCTTCATCTCCGGCGCCCAGGTGCCCGGCATCCGGATCGAACGCACGCGGCTCATGCGCGGGGAACGCTACCAACGCACGCTGAAGAGCGAGTGGGGCCTGTCGCTGCACCTGGAGGCGCAAGCCGGCCCGGAGACGCGCCGATACCTGCTCGACTTCGGCTACACGCCGGAGGCGCTGAACAACAACCTCGACCTGCTCGGCATCGACCTCGCCGCGATCGACGCGCTGATCCTGAGCCACGGCCATTACGACCACATGGGCGGCCTTTTGGGCTTCCTGGCGCGGCACCGGGACGCGATGCGGGAGGACCTCCGCCTTTACCTCGGCGGCGAGGACGCCTTCTGTTACCGCCACGCGCCGGCCGGCAACGGCGCCTTCGCCGACGCCGGGGTGCTGGACCGCCGCGCGTTGGCGGCGGCCCGGGTCCGGCCGGTCCTGTCGGAAGCGCCCTTGGCCATCGACCGCCACGCCTTCACCACGGGCGCCATCCCGCGCGCCGGCATCGAGCGGGTGCTGCCCAACACTTTCGTCGAGTTCGGCGTCCGGGACGGCGCCGGGTGCGACCCGGCCCTCTACCGGAACCACCACTTCACCCCGGCCGAGCTGTCCGGGCAGCCGCAGCCGGACCAGCACCTGCACGAGCACGCCACCTGCTTCCACGTGCGCGGCCGCGGCCTCGTGGTCATCACCTCCTGCGGCCACGCCGGCATCATCAACTCGGTCCGCCGGGCGCGGCAGGTGAGCGGCGCGGAGAAGGTCTACGCCCTGGCTGGCGGCTTCCACCTCGCCCCGGCGCCGGACGACTACCTGGCGCGGGTCATGGCGGAGTTGAAGGCGCTGGACGTCCAGCACGTCTTCCCGATGCATTGCAGCGGCGCCAACTTCTTGGAGGCGGCGAAGCGCGAGATCCCGCAAGCCCTGGTGCTCTGCACCACCGGGAGCCGCTTCACCTTCGAGGCTTGACCTCCTAGCCGTTCGGCGCCGCGGGGCGGGAGCGCGCCTCAAACCACCCGGTGCGGCGGCGCCGTGCCGTGCAGCAGCACCGCGTCCAGGTTCTCCAGGCAGCGCCGGCCCATGGCGTCCCGCGTCTCGATCGTGGCGCTGCCGAGGTGCGGCAGGAGCGCGACGTTCTCCAGGCCGAGGTAGCCGGGGTTCACGCGCGGCTCGCCGTCGTAGACGTCCAAGCCGGCGGCGCGGGTGTGGCCGGACTTCAACGACGCGATCAGCGCCTCGTCGTCCACCGTGGTGCCGCGGCCGCTGTTGATGACGATGGAGCCGGGCTTCATGCGCGCCAGCCGCTCGGCGTTGAGCCACTTCCGCGTGGCCTCGCCGCCGGGGATGTGCATGGACAGGATGTCGATGGCGCCGAGGAAGCCGGCGTCGTCGGCGTGGTAGATGGCGCCCCCCTCCATCTCCGGCGGCAGAGGCTGGACGTCGCGGTAGTGGATCTCCATCCGGAAGCCGCGCGCCATCGCCGCCAGCTCCCGCCCGATCCGCCCCATGCCGAGGATGCCGAGGCGCTTGCCTTCCAGCGTCACGCCGAGGAGCTGCGTCGGCGCCCAGCCCTCCCACTTGCCGGCGCGCACCATCCGCTCGCCCTCGCCGGCGCGGCGCGCGGCCATCAGCAGGAGGGTGAAGGCGCATTCGGCGGTGGCGAAGGAGAGCACGTCCGGCGTGTTGGTCACGGCGATGCCGCGCGCCTGGGCCGCGTCCAGCGCGATGTGGTCGAAGCCGACGCTGAAGGTGGTGATGATCTTGACGCTGTCCGGCAGGGCCTCGATGCAGGCGGCGTCCAGCTTGTCGCCGGCGGCGCCCAGGATGCCGGCCGCGCCCGCCTCCTTGGCGCGGCGGGCGATCTCCGCGCCGTCCTGGGACCACATCGCGTCGTCAGGGTTGAGCCGGGCGTCGTAGTCGCGCGCGGCGCGCGCCTGGATGGCCTCCGGCAGCTTGCGGGTCACGAGCAGGACTGGCTTGGCCATGGCGTTCGAAACTCCTCCGGTCCAGCGCCTCATACCAGCCCGGCCGCGCCTTGCCAGCCGTGGCGGCGGCGGGCAGTTTCCGCCGAAACGAGGAGAAACGGGCATGGATCTCGGGTTGCGCGGCAAACGCGCCCTGGTGATGGGCGGGACCAAGGGCCTCGGGCGCTCCATCGCCGACTCGCTCGCGGCCGAAGGCGCGGCGCTGGTCATCAGCGGCCGCGACCAGGGCCGGCTGGATGAGGCGGCCGCCAAGCTGCGCGCCGCCGGCGCCGCGAGCGCGGCGGGCGTGGTCGCCGATGCCGCCAGCGGCGAGGCGATGGACGCGCTGGCCGACGCCGCCGTGAAAGCGATGGGCGGCGTGGACATACTCGTCCTCAACCACGGCGGCCCGCCGCCCTGCACCGCCTCCGAGATGAAGGACGAAGACCTGGCCGCCTGGTTCCAGGTGATCGTCCGCTCGCCCGTCCGCATCGCCAAGCGCCTCCTGCCCGCGATGCGCCAGCAGGGCTGGGGCCGGATCATCGTCGTCGGCAGCACGGGGATGCAGACGCCGATCCCGACGCTCGCGCTCTCCAACGTGCTGCGCGCCGGCATATGGGCCTGGGTGAAGACCATGTCGGGCGAGGTCGCGCCGGACGGGGTGACGATCAACGTGCTCGCCCCCGGCACCATCCAGACCGACCGCGTCACGGAAACCACCACCAAGCGGGCGCAGCAGCAGGGCATCAGCTTCGACGAGGCGCTGGCGCAGGCGGCGAAGGAGATCCCCGCGGGCCGCCTCGGCACGCCGGAGGACTTCGGCCCGACCGGCGCCTTCCTGGCGAGCGACAAGGCCGGGTACATCACCGGCAGCATGGTCCGCGTGGACGGCGGCCGCGTCCGCTCCATGCTGTGACGGGAGGGGCGCGGCTCGCCGTAGACATCGGCGGCACCTTCACCGACCTCGCGCTGGAGCGGGCCGAGGGAGGGCATGTCCGGCGCTGGACGGCCAAGGTGTTGACCACGCCGAGCGCGCCGGAACGGGGCGTGCTGGAAGGCGCGCGGGGCGTGCTCGGCGCCGCCGGCATCGCGCCCGGCGAGGTGGCGCTCGCCATCCACGGCACGACGCTCGCCACCAACGCCATCATCGAACGCAAGGGCGCGCGCACGGCGCTGCTGACCACGGAGGGCTTCCGCGACGTCCTCGCGCTCGGCAACGAGAGCCGCTACGACCAGTACGACCTGAACATCATCCTGCCGCAGCCCCTGGTGCCGCGGCGTTGGCGCCTGCCGGTGCCGGAGCGGCTGGACAACACCGGCCGCGTGCTGCTGCCGCTGGACGAGGCGGCGGTGGCGCGGCAGGTGGAGTTCATGCGCGCGGAGGGGGTGGAAAGCCTCGCCATCGGCTTCCTCCATGCCTTCGTCAATCCCGAGCACGAGAAGCGCGCGGCGGAGATCGTGCGCGGCTTGTGGCCGGAGCTCCCGGTCTCGCTCTCCTCCGAGGTGTCGCCGGAGATGCGCGAATGGGAGCGCTTCTCCACCACCGCCGCCAATGCGTACGTGCAGCCGCTGATGGCGCGTTACCTGCGGCGGCTGGAAGCGGGGCTGGCCGAGATGGGCCTCGGCTGCCCGCTGTTCCTGATGCTCTCGGGCGGCGGCCTCACCACCCTCGACACGGCGGCGCGCTTCCCGATCCGGCTGGTGGAAAGCGGCCCGGCGGGTGGCGCCATCTTCTCCGCGCACGTGGCGCGGCAGCGGGGGCTCGACCGCGTGTTGTCCTTCGACATGGGCGGCACCACGGCCAAGGTGTGCCTGATCGACGGGGGCCGCCCGCAGACCAGCCGCGCCTTCGAGGTGGCGCGCGTCGGCCGGTTCAAGAAGGGCTCCGGCCTGCCGCTCCGCATCCCGGTGATCGAGATGGTGGAGATCGGCGCCGGCGGCGGCTCGCTCGCCGGGCTGGACGCCATGGGCCGCATCCAGGTCGGGCCGGAGAGCGCGGGCGCCGATCCCGGCCCGGCCTGCTACGGCAACGGCGGCACCCGGCCGGCGGTGACGGACGCCAACCTCCTGCTCGGCCGCTACGATCCGGAGCGCTTCGCCGGCGGTTCCATGCGCCTCGACCCGGGCGCGGCGGAGGCGGCGCTGGCGGCGCATGTGGGCGGCGGCCTCGGCCTCTCGGCGGCCATGGCGGCGCTCGGCGTGGTGGAGGTGGTGGACGAGGCGATGGCCAACGCGGCGCGCGTCCACGCCATCGAGAGCGGCAAGGGCTACGAGGGCCGCGCGATCATCGCCTTCGGCGGCGGCGGCCCGGTCCACGCCCGCCGCGTCGCGGAGAAGCTCGGCGTGCGGCGCATCCTGGTGCCGAGCGGCGCCGGCGTCGGCAGCGCCATCGGCTTCCTGCGCGCGCCCGTGGCCTACGAGGTGGTGCGCAGCCTTTACCAGCGCTTCGCCACCTTCGACGGCGTGGCGGTGAACGCGCTGCTGGCGGGGATGGCGGCGGAGGCGCGCGAGGCGGTCGCGCGCGGCGCCTTCGGCGCGCCGGTGGAGGAGCGGCGGCTGGCCTACATGCGCTACGTCGGCCAGGGCCACGAGATCGCGGTGCCGCTGCCGGCGCGGGACATGGAGGAGGCGGACGTCTCCGCGGTGCGCGCCCTCTACGACGAGGAGTACGCCCGCTTCTACGACCGCCCGGTGCCCGGCAGCGACGTGGAGGTGATGAGCTTCGCCGTCACCGTCTCGACACGCGAGGAGGCGGCGCAACCGGCGGCCGACGTGCCGGACGCGCCGGCGCCCGCTCCGCTCCGGCGCCAAGCGGTGCGCGACACGGCGACCGGCGAGGTTGCGGACTGGCCGGTCTACGACCGCGTGGCGATGGCGCCGGGCGCGGCGGTGGACGGGCCGTGCATCGTCGCGGAGGACGAGACCAGCACGCTCGTCGGGCCGGGCTGGCTGTGCCGGATGGACGGGCTGGGCTACCTCGAACTCACGCACGGGGACCCTGCATGAGCGGCAAGAGGCCGACGGTTGCCCGCGTCTGGCGCGGCCGGACCACGCGCGAGCGCGCCGACGAGTACGAGGCGTACAACTTCGAGGTCGGCATCAAGCCGCTGATCGAGAAGGCGCTCGGGGTGCAGACTTTCCGCGAGGACCGGGAGGGCGAGTCGGAGTTCGTGACCGTCTCGTACTGGGAGAGCGTGGAGGCGATGGCGGCCTTCACCGGAGGCGACCCGACGGCGATCCACCACCTGCCGCGCGACGCGGAATTCCTGTTGGAGCTGCCGAAGGCGGTGCAGGTGCTTCGCCTGCGCCACAGCCAAGGCGACATCGGCGCGGAGGAAGACGCATGACGATGGAGTCCGGCGCCCTCGCCGCCATCCAGCGGCAGATCCAGTGGAACCGCCTGATCGCCGTGGTGGAGGAGCAGGCGCAGACCATGATCCGCACCGCCTTCTCCACCACGGTGCGCGAGGCGGGCGACCTCTCGGCCGGCATCTTCGACCTCCAAGGGCGGATGCTGGCGCAGGCCGTCACCGGCACGCCGGGGCACGTCAACTCCATGGCGGAGAGCGTGGGGCACTTCCTCCGCAAGTTCCCGGCCGAGACGATGAAGCCCGGCGACCACTACATCACCAACGACCCCTGGCTCGGCACCGGGCACCTGCACGACCTCACCGTGGTCACGCCGGCCTTCCTGCGCGGGCGCATCGTCGGGCTCTTCGCCAACACGGCGCACGTCATCGACGTGGGCGGGCTCGGCATGGGGCCGGAAGGGCGGAGCGTGTTCGAGGAGGGGCTCTACATCCCCATCGTGAAGTGCTTCGACGAAGGGCGCGCCAACGAGACCTTCTTCGACTTCCTCCGCGCCGGCACGCGGACGCCCGCGGAGCTGGAGGGCGACGTCTACAGCCTCTGCGCCTGCAACGAGGCCGGGGCGCGGCGCTTGGTCGAGATGCTGGACGAGTTCGGCATGGACGGGCTCGATCTGCTGGCGGAGCACGTCTTCGAAAGCTCGCGTCGCGCGACGCTCGCTGAGATCGCCAAGCTGCCGCGCGGCACCTATCGCGCCGCCATCCGCTCGGACGGCTACGAGGCGCCGGTGACGCTCGCCGCCGCCATGACGATCGGCGAGGGCGAGATCGCCGTGGACTTCGCCGGCACCTCGCCGCTCTCCGGGCGCGGCATCAACGTGCCGCCGGCCTATTGCCGCGCCTATTCCTGCTTCGGGATCAAGTGCGTCGTCGCGCCGGAGGTGCCGAACAACTGGGCCTCGCTCGCGCCGTTCCGCATGGAGATCCCGGAAGGCTGCATCCTCAACGCGCCGCGCCCCTACCCCGTCAGCGTGCGCCACGTCGTCGGGCAGCTCCTGCCCGACCTGATGATGGGCTGCCTGCACGGCGCGGTGCCGGAGCGCGTCACGGCCGAGGGCTCCTCCGCGCTGTGGAATCCGCCCTTGCGCGGCGGCGCGCAGGTGAGCGGCCCGGCGGCGGAGGTGGAGGACTTCGAGATCATCACCTTCAACTCCGGCGGCACCGGCGCGCGGCCGGGCGCGGACGGGCTGGACGGCACCGCCTTCCCGTCGGGCGTCCGCACCATGCCGGTGGAGGCGACGGAGAACGTCGCGCCCGTGGTGTTCTGGCGGAAGGAGCTGCGGCCGGACAGCGCCGGGCCCGGGCGCACGCGCGGCGGATTCGGACAAATCATGGTCATCGGCGCCAAGGGCGACGCGGAGTTCGCGGTGAACGCCATCTTCGACCGCGTGGCCAACGCGCCGCGCGGGCGCGACGGCGGCATGGACGGTGCCGCGGGCTGGGTCGGGCTGGACGACCCGAACGGCACGCCGCTCCGGACGAAAGGGTTCCAGGTGGTGCCGAAGGGGCGGCGGCTGGTGCTCAAGCTGCCGGGCGGCGGCGGCATGGGCGACCCGCGCGGGCGCGACCCGGCGCTGGTGCGGCGCGACGTGGCGGACGGGCTGGTGAGCGAGGAAGCGGCGCGGGACATCTACCGCCTCTGAGGCGCGGGCTCGGTCCAGGCCGGACCGGGCCATCCCTCGCGGGGGACGGCGGGGCGCTCCAGCGCCGGGAGCGGCCGGGGCATGTCCTCGACGCGGATGACGGCGGCGCGGAAGAGGGTGCAGTCGTTGGAGACGTCGACACCCACCGGGCCGACGATCCGGCCGTCCGGCAGCCGCTCGCGCGGGACGCCGCAGGTCCCTTTTATGCCCTCGTCGAGCCGGCGAACCGCCTCCGGCGGCGGGGCGCAACCGTGCGCGGTGTAGCCGTTGACGATGGACGAGGCGATCCGCCATTCTGTGTTGTTCACGAAGTCTGTCCAATTTCCGAACAGGCGATTGCCGTCGAAGATTGGAAATAGAGGCGCCAGGATCGTGTTCCCAATCCGCCAATAGCGGAAGCTCTCCTCGCGCATAGCCCGTGTCAGCATCTCCACGTATTCCGGACGCAGAGGCCCTTCCATTCGCGGACGCGCGCCAACAATCGAGCGCGGAGGGTCACCGCAACTCGGCTTGTAGACCCGGAGCGGGACAAGCGTAACGGCGGCGAGCAGGGCCGCGACGACCAGCAGACCCGCCGCTACGCGACGCGCGATCCAGCGCCCGGCGGCGCTCATCGGACTGCGCCCCAAGTCGCGCGGCGGAGCGTCAACGATCCGGCCGGTTCGTAGCGTAACTCGGCCTCGACGTCCTGGATGCGGTCGTAAGCCATATGGAACGGCGCGGCCTCGCCGGAGCCCTCCAGGACGGCGGCCGGACGGCTGCCCGGCTGGTCCGCATTGAAGTCGAACTTCTCCCTGGGGCCGAAGCCATGCCCCACGTAGCCACGGATCGTGACCACATCACCGTTACGATGGGCGCTGAATGCGCCGTTCGACGTCACGCTGGTTCTGCCGAAAGCCAAGTAGGTGGACGGCCCGCTGATCGGGACACTGAAGTCCCATTTGTCGAAAAAACTGTAGCTGCCGCCATCGCGCAAGCCGAGAAGCTCGGCGTTCAACTCGTCGTTCCTGGTGCGGCCCGTGAAGGTGCGGGCCTCAAAGTGCGTGCGGTTTTCATCCTCGGCACGGAGCAACGCCGGATGCCGAGCGATTTCCGCGTCCGAGTACTCTTCGAGACCTCCACGACCGCTCCGGTAACGCCGTACGTTTTCGGCCGCAGTTTCGTAGCCGAGGAAGCCAAACGCGCTCTCGGTGGCATCGAAGAACCTGCGCGATGTTTGGAGCAGCCTGGGGGCCGTATCAGCGTCGGACAGCCTGAAAGTGTCGAAAGCTTCGCTCACGGCCGCGCCCTCCCCGCCACGCGCGCGAGTTCGACGCACAAGGTGCATTCGGTCTCGCCGCCCGGGTCGAGGTAGCCGTCGCGCCGGAGGCCGCGGTCGCGCTGGTAGGCCTGGATGGCGTCGTCGAGCGTGCGGGTGATGTAGCCGTGCGGCTCGCGTTCCCAATACCTGCCGAGCAGCCGCAGCGCCGCTTTGACCCAGAGCACGTCCTCCGGATGGTTGGTGCGCCCGTTGCCGACGCGGCCCCGGAGCTTGGTCCCGTCCCGTCGGTTCGTGTGGAAGACAGCCGTTGCGAACATGCGCGAGCGCTCCACCACGGGTTGTAAGGAACATATTCCTGTCAGAGGTGGCGCGTCAAGCGCGTTCTGCAACGTCCGCCGCAGGGAGCCAGTCGAACCCTGCCGGAACCCGCGCGGTTGCGCCCGCGCGCGGCGGTCTGGCAGGCTGCGCCGGCAACGAACGATGGGGAGCGACGTCCATGGTCAGGTTCGCCGCCGCGCTGGCGGGTGCCGCGCTGTTGCTCGGCCCTTCGGGCGCCGCGCGGGCGCAGTCTCCGGTCACCATCGTCGTCAACTTCGGTCCCGGCGCCGGCAACGACGTGGCGGCGCGCATCGCCGCCGCCGAGTTCCAGCAGGAGCTGGGCCAGCCCTTCGTGGTGAAGAACACCACCGGCGCCGCCGGCACCATCGGCGCGGCCGAGGTGGTGCGCGCCCGGCCGGACGGGCAGACCCTGCTGCTCAGCCCCATCGGCCCGGTCACCGTCCAGCCGAGCTTCATGCGCAACGCCGGCTACCACACCGCCGACCTCGCGCCGATCTGCCAGATGACGGACGCGGCCCTCGTCATCCAAACGCCGCGCAACTCCGGCCTGCGCACGGTGGCCGACCTGGAGGCGAAGGCGCGCGCGGCGAACGGCGCCATGCCCTACGGCTCGACGGGGCCGGGCACGCTGACGCACCTCAGCATGGTGGCCTGGACGCGCGCCGCCCGCGTGCCGATGAGCCACGTGCCCTACCGCAGCCCCGGCGACGTCATCTTCGCCATGCAGCAGGGCGGCGTCGCGGTCCTCAGCGACCAGCCGGCCACCGTGCGGCCCAACGACCTGCAAGTGCTCGCGGTGTTCGCGCCCGAGCGGCTGCCGGAATTCCCGGACGCGCCCACGATGCGCGAGCTGGGGCACGACCTGTCCTTCTCCATCTGGCAGGGGCTGTTCGCGCCGGCGGGCACGCCGCCCGCCGTCCTCGCGCGCTACGAGGCGGCCTGCGCCAAGGCGGTGCGGAGCCAGGCGTTCCGCACGGGCATGGAGCGCATCCAGACGCCCGTGGTCCACCGCAACGCCGCCGAGTTCGCGGCGCTCGTGGCCCGCGACGCGGAGCGGATGCGGACCATGATCGAGGAGGGCGGGCTGCGGCAGGCGGAGTAGCCCGCCCGCCGTCGGGGCGCCGGCCGTTCAGGCGGGGCCGCGCGCGCTCTCCACCATCGCGCCGTAGACCAAGTTCTTGAACAGCATCCGCGTGTGGATGCGCGACGACGGCCCCTGCGTCATCAGGATCGCCACGAGCCGCTCCTCCGGGTCGATGGTGAAGAAGGTGCCCCAGGCGCCGGCCCACATCGCGTCGCCCGCGCTGCCCGGCGCCACCGCCAGCCCGTCCTGGCGCCGGACGCCGAAGCCCAGCCCGAAGCCGTAGCCCGGCCCGGTGGAGGCCGTGGGCGAGCCGGCCATGCCCTGGATGTGGTCCGACATCATGTAGCGCACCACCGGCGCCGAGAGGTAGCGCTTGCCCTCGAAGGCGCCGCCGTTGCCGAGCATCTGCGCGAAGCGGAAGTAGTCGGCCGAGGTGGAGACCAGCCCGGCGCCGCCCTTCAGGTAGGAGCGCCCGGCCTCGTCCTCGAGGATGCGGTAGGAGCGCCACATGGACTCCTTCTGCGGGTCGCCGTCAGGGGCCTCGGCGAGCCGCGCCCGCTTCGCGGGCTCCACGTGCCAAGCGGTGTCGCGCATCCCGAGCGGGCCGAAGATCCGCTCGGCGAACACGCGGTCCAACCGCTGCCCCGCCACGCGCTCCACCAGCAGGCCGAGCACGTCCGTCGAGATGGAGTAGTGGAAGGTCGTGCCCGGCTGGTGCGCCAGCGGGATCGTGCCGAGGCGCTTCAGCATCTCGTCGCCGGTGATCGGGCCAGTGCGCGCCTCGATGTTGTGCTCGTCGTAGAGGTTCTTGATGCGCTCGGACGGGGCGCTGCTCGCGTACACGAAGCCGGCGGTGTGGCGCAGCAGGTCCTGCACCGTGACCGGGCGCTCCGGCGCCACCTCCTCCGCTGCCTGCCCGTCGCGCCGCCGCTCCACTTTGAGGTCGCGCAGCTCCGGCATCCAGTTGGCGATCGGGTCGGAGAGCTTCATCCGCCCTTCCTCGACCAGCATCATCGCCGCGACCGAGGTGACGGGCTTGGTCATGGACGCCATCAGGAAGATCGCGTCCCGGCCCATCCGCTTGGTCTTGGCCGCGTCCTGGTGGCCGTAAGCCTCGTGGTGGACGATCTGCCCGCCCCGCGCGACCAGAGCCACGCAACCGGGGAAGGAGCCGCGCTCCGCTTCCCGCGCGAAGGCCGGGCCGAGGCGGCCGAGGCGCTCGCGCGAGAAGCCCTGCACCAGGTCGCCGTTCGAAGCCGCGCCACGCCGCGCGCCCCCGCTGCCGCCGCCGTTCGGCCCCGGCCCTTGCTGCGCGGCCGCCGGCGCGGCGGCGGAGAACAGGGCGGCGCCAGCGGCGAGCGCCGCGCGGCGGGACGCAAAGGCGTTGTGCATGGTTCCTCCCCGGAAAGCGCCGCGCGAGGGACGGCGGCGGCGCCAAGCTGGCGCAAGGCGCCGCGGCCGCCAAGGCCGGCGCCCCTTCCCCACCGTCGCCGATGCCGCTTTGATCCGTCCCGGACACACCGAACGCCCGGGAAGACGCGCCCCATGGCCCTCCGCTGCGACCTTATCATCCGCGACGCCACCCTGTTCGACGGGACCGGCGGGCCGCGCGCCACGGGCGACGTCGGCGTCAGCGGCGACCGCATCGTGGCGGTGGGCGACCTCGGGGCCGCGAGCGCCGACCGCGAGGTGGTCGCCACCGGCAAGGCGTTGGCCCCCGGCTTCATCGACGCCCACACCCACGACGACCGCGCGGTGCTCTGCGGGCCGGAATGCCTGCGCTGCAAGTCGAGCCAGGGCGTCACCACCGTCGTCGTCGGTAATTGCGGCGTCAGCCTGGCGCCGTGGCGTGACACGACGGAGCGCCCGCCGCCGCCGCTCGACCTGGTGGGCGACAGCGGCACCATCCTGGGGAGCTTCGGCGAGTACGCGGAGGCGCTGCGCAAGACGCCCGCCGCGGTGAACACCTACGCCCTGGTCGGCCACCAGACGCTCCGCTACCGCGTGATGGGCCACGACCTCTACCGCCCCGCGAAGGACGCTGAGATCGCGGCCATGCGCCGGATGGTCGCGGAGGCCCTGGCGGAAGGCGCTTCGGGCTTCTCCACCGGCCTTTGGTACAAGCCCAACATGCACGCGCCGACCGAGGAGGTGATCGCGGTCGCCGAGCCGCTGCGCGCCGCCGGCGGCATCTACGTGACGCACATGCGCGACGAGGCGGACCGGGTCTGCGCCTCCATCGAGGAGACGCTGAAGATCGGCAAGCGCGTCGGCGTGCCGGTCTGGATCAGCCACCACAAGTGCTCGCTGCCGGAGAACTACGGCCGCAGCACGCAAACGCTGGCGCTGATCGAGGCCGCCGCCGCGATGCAGGAAGTGAGCTTCGACGTGTACCCCTACCCCGCAGGGTCCACCGTGCTGATGCCGGACCGACTGCGGGACGACCTCCGCGTGATCGTCACCTGGTCCGTCCCGCACCCGGAGATGGCGGGCAAGGACTTGGCCGAGGTGGCGCGCGGCTGGAACACCGACATCCGCACCGCAGCGGAGCGCCTGACGCCCGCCGGCGCCATCACCTTCCAGATGGACGAGGAGGACGTGCGCCGCATCATGGCGCACCCGATGAGCGTGATCGGCTCCGACGGCATCCCGCACGACGCCCACCCGCACCCGCGCCTCTGGGGCACCTTCCCGCGCGTTCTCGGCCTCTACTCCCGCCAGCTCGGCCTGTTCGACCTGGAAACGGCGATCCACAAGATGACCGG
Source organism: Craurococcus roseus (assembly GCF_039523795.1). Taxonomy (NCBI): domain Bacteria; kingdom Pseudomonadati; phylum Pseudomonadota; class Alphaproteobacteria; order Acetobacterales; family Acetobacteraceae; genus Craurococcus; species Craurococcus roseus. Next base: position 32,339 of record NZ_BAAAFZ010000002.1, read on the forward strand.
CCGCACCGCCGCGCTGTTCGGCATGGAGGACCGCGGCGTGCTGCGCCCCGGCGCCTACGCCGACCTCGTGCTGTTCGACCCGCACCGCGTCATCGACCGCGCCACCTTCGAGGACCCGATCCAGCCCTCGGAAGGCATCGAGGAGGTCTGGACCAACGGCGTGCCAACCTGGCGCGGCGACACCGGCCTGACCGGCGAGCGGCCGGGGCGCCTCGTCCGCCGCCACCGCGCCGCCTGACCCGCGCGCAACGAGCGCGGGCGGCCTTGGCCCGCGCGCAAAGGCGGTGTTAGCCTCCCGCCAAGGTTGCATCCGCGGGATGCCGACCGGGGGAGGGAAAACATGGGCGTCCTACGATCGGTCCTGCTGACCGGCTCCGCGCTGGCCGTGCTCGCCTTCGGCACCGCCGCCGCGCAGCAGGCGCTGCGCAATCCCGCCGCGCACGTGGACGAGGCAGCGATCCGCGCCAACGCCGCCACCGGCCGCGAGTGGCCCTCCTACGGCCTGAACCATTCCGAGAACCGCTTCAGCCCGCTCCGCGGCGTTTCGGCGCAGAACGTGGACAGGCTCGGCCTCGCCTGGTCCCACGACCTCGGCTCCCGCCGCGGCGTGCAGGCCACGCCCGTGGTGGTCGGCGGCGTCATGTACGTCACCGCCTCCTGGAGCGTCGTCCATGCGGTGGACGCCCGCACCGGCGCGCCCCTCTGGACCTTCGACCCCGAGGTGCCGCGGGAGCACGGCGAGAAGGGCTGCTGCGACGTGGTGAACCGCGGCGTCGCCGTCCACCGCGGCAAGGTCTACGTCGCCTCCTACGACGGCCGCCTCTTCGCCCTCGACGCCGCCACCGGCAAGCCGGTGTGGCAGAAGGACACCATCGCCGACCGCTCGCGGCCCTACACCATCACCGGCGCGCCGCGCGTCCTCGCCGGCAACGTGGTGATCGGCAACGGCGGCGCGGAGTACGGCGTGCGCGGCTACCTCACAGCCTACGACGCCGAAACCGGCGAACAGCGCTGGCGCTGGTTCTCCGTGCCCGGCGACCCGTCCAAGCCGCCCGAGGACGAGTCCATGGCGCGCGCCATGCGCACCTGGGACCCGGCCGGCAAGTGGTGGGAGGCCGGCGGCGGCGGGACGATGTGGGACACCATGGCCTATGACCCCGAGCTGAACCTGATGTACGTCGGCACGGGCAACGGCAGCCCCTGGAACCGCAACCTCCGCAGCCCCGCCGGCGGCGACAACCTGTACCTGTCCTCCATCGTCGCGCTCGACCCGCGCACGGGCGAGTACAAGTGGCACTACCAGGAGACGCCCGGCGACCATTGGGACTTCACCGCCACCCAGCCGATGATCCTGGCGGACCTCACCATCGACGGCCGCCCGCGCAAGGTGGTGCTGCACGCGCCGAAGAACGGCTTCTTCTTCGTCATCGACCGCACCAACGGCGACTTCATCTCCGCCCGCAACTTCACCGAGGTGAACTGGGCGACGGGCTTCGACCCGGAGGGCCGCCCGATCGAGAACCCGGCCGCGCGCAACACCGACCAGCCCTTCGAGGCGATCCCCACCGCCTACGGCGCGCGCAACTGGCACCCGATGTCGTTCAACCCGCAGACCGGCCTGGTCTACATGCCGGTCCACGGCGTGCCGATGACGCTGACGCCCGACCAGGGCTGGCGCATGAACGCCAACTTGCCCGGACGGCTGCAAAGCGCGTCGGGCTGGAACCTCGGCTTCCTCGTCAACGCCGTCGAGCCCAAGGCCAAGCCCTTCGGGCGCTTGGTGGCGTGGGACCCGGTGAAGCAGATCGAAGTCTGGGGGCAGGCCTACGACTCGCCCTGGAACGGCGGCACGCTGACCACCGCGGGCGACCTCGTGTTTCAGGGCACCGCGGACGGCCGCTTCGTCGCCTACCACGCCCGCGACGGGCGGAAGCTCTGGGAAACGCCGGTCGGCTCCGGCGCCGTGGCCGCGCCTTCCACCTATGAGATCGACGGCGAGCAGTACGTCTCCATCGCGGTGGGCTGGGGCGGCGTGTACGGCATCGTGCAGCGCGCGACCGAGCGCGTCTCGCCCGGCCGCGTCTACACCTTCAAGGTCGGCGGCACCGCCGCCATGCCCGCCGCGGTCCAGGCCGAGCGCCGCCCGCTCGTGCAGGGCATCGCCTACGACAAGGCGGACGTGGAGCCGGGCACCGGCCTCTACGTCGCCAACTGCGCCGCCTGCCACGGCGTCCCGGGCGTCAACAGCGGCGGCAACGTGCCGAACCTCGGCTACTCGACGCGCGAAACGCTGGAGAATCTGCCGCACCTGGTGCTCACCGGCGCCTTCCTCGGCAATGGCATGCCGAACTTCGCCGGACGGCTGGACGAGGCGCAAGTCAAGCAGATCCGCGCCTTCATCCTCGCCACCGCGGACACCGCGCGCACGGCCCAGGCCGCCGGCGCGCCCCGCTGACCGCCGCGCGCGGCGGGCCTACCCTAGGCCGGGACACGACCCGGCCGAAGGAGCCCGCCGCCGCATGCCGACCGCCACAGCCGCCGAACGCTTGGTGGCATTCCTCGCCGCTCAGGGCGTGGACCGCGCCTTTTGCGTGCCGGGCGAGAGCTACATCGCGCTGCTGGACGCGCTGCACGCGCACCCGACGCTAGACCTCGTAACCTGCCGCAGCGAGGGCGGCGCCGGCTTCATGGCCGTGGCGGACGCCAAGCTGACCGGCCGCCCCGGCGTGGTGCTCGTGTCGCGCGGCCCCGGCGCCTGCAACGCGAGCATCGCCGTCCACACCGCCGAGCAGGATGCCGTTCCCCTCATCCTGCTGGTCGGCCAAGTGGAGAAGCGCGACCTCCGCCGCAACGCCTTCCAGGAGATCGACTACGGCCGCATGTTCGGCGGCGTGGCGAAGTGGGTCGGCGAGGCGACGGAGCCGGAGCAGGTACCGGAGCTGATCGCCCGCGGCTACGCGATGGCGATGGGCGGCGTGCCCGGCCCGGTGGTGCTCTCCCTCCCGGAAGACGTGCTGGCGATGCCCTGCGCCGCGCCGCCCGTCCCCGCCACCCTGCCCCGCCCCGCGCCACCCGCGCCGGAGGACGCCGCGCGCCTCGCCGCCACCCTCCGCGCCGCCGAACGGCCCATCCTCCTCGCCGGCCACGCGCTCGACAGCGAAGCCGGCCGCGCCGCGCTGCAACGCTTCGCCGAGGCGTGGCACCTGCCCGTCGCCGTCTCCTTCCGCCGCCAGGACCTGTTCCCCAACCGGCACCCGCTCTACGCCGGCGACCTCGGCCTGCGGAACCCGGACGCGCAGCGCGCCGCCTTCGCCGGAGCCGATCTCGTGCTGGCGCTGGGCACGCGCCTCACCGACATCACGACGCAAGGCTGGACCTGGCCCGTGCCCGGCCAGCGCCTCGTCCACGCCTGCTCCGAGCCGCGCTTCCTCGGCTGGCACTTCCCGGCGGAGCTGGCGCTGGCCGCCGACGCCCAAGCCGTGATCGCCGCGCTCGATGCCGAGGCGCCCGGAGCGCCCGAGGGCCGCGCGGCCTGGAACGCCCGCCTGCGCGCGCTGCACCTCGCGGATTGCGAGGTCGCGCGGAGCGACCCGCCTGACGGCGTACCCTTCGTCGAGGTCGCCAAGCTGGTGGAAGAAACCGCCGCGCCCGACGCCATCGTCACCCTCGACGCCGGCACCTTCGGCGCCCCCTTCTACCGCAAGGTTTCCTGGACGCCGCCGCAGCGCCTGCTCGCCCCCGTCTCCGGCGCCATGGGCTTCGGCGTGCCGGCGGCGGTCGCGGCGGCGCTGCGCTTCCCCGGCCGGCAGGTGGTCTGCGCCGTGGGCGACGGCGGCGCGCTGATGACCGGCGGCGAGTTGGCGGTCGCCGTCGCGCGCGGCGCCCCCGTCAAGCTCCTGCTGTCCGACAACGGCAGCTACGCCAGCATCCGCATCCACCAGGAGCGCGCCCACCCCGGCCGCGTCTCCGGCACCGACCTGGTGAACCCGGATTTTCGGCGCTGGTGCGAAGCCTTCCGCCTGCCGGTGCTGGCGGTGGAAAGCCGCGCCGACCTGCCGCGCCTCGCGGACGCCCTGCGCGCCCCAGGGCCGCTGGCCGCGGTGGTGCGCACCTCGCTCAGCGCGGTGCTGCCGCCGGCTGCCGAGGGGCCGGAGTAGCGCGGGGCGCTCCCTGCCCGGCTGCACCCTCGTTCGCCTCGCGCTGGATCTGCCGCTCCACCTCGCGGCTCACGCGTTCGGCCACGTTGAGGTCCGCGGCTTGCGCCATGCCCTTTTGATGGACCCAGAAGCGAACCTCATCGCCGAGGTGGCGGAAGCTGGCGAAGGCAATCGTGTCCATGCGCTCGGACGCCGACATGGCGAAGACGTTGCCCTGCCCAAAGCTAAGCCGGCGCTCCGTGCCTCCGTCGCTCACAACGTCGAAGTCAACGGGCCGATTTGCGAAGTTCGGCGTGCGGCTCGCCACCACGTACCCGCTCCCGGAGCGCTGCGCGTCCACCGCGATCACGGGCGTGTCCCGCAACAACTCAAGCGCATCGCCGCCGCGCCAGCGGAAGAGCATCCGTTCGTAGCGATTCTTGGTGTCCATGATGGCTCGCGCGAGCGGCAGCGTTCCGTCGCGTACCCGACCCGTGAAGTACAGCGTCGTGCCGTCGAACGCGTGGGCGGGCGAGAGATCGCTCAAGGCGAACTTCTTGGATCTGATCCTCGGCGCGGAATTCGGCGCTTGGGCATCGGGCCGCCTGATGGGGAGGACCTCGGGGTCGTCCGGGAACAGCACTTCCGCTTGATCGCCCCTCGCGCGCACAAGAAAGCGCTCGTTCAGGTCCCACCTGACTCTTTCGTGCACGCGGCTTGACGAGAGGACCCAGTGGAGGTCGTCCGCGCTTCGGCCGAAGAAGGGATCGGCACGCCGGACTTCGCCGTCGTCGAACGTGATCCGCCGCAGGTTGTCCGGGCCGGGGCGGACCGCGAAGCGCCAGACATGGTAGCCCTTCGCGCCCTCGTAGCAGTTGTCGCCTTTGCAGTACGAGATGGCGGCGAAGTTGCGCTGGTCCGGCGCCCAAGCCGGCTGCGTCCAACTCATGGTCGGCGGCGCTTGCAAGATCCCGATCCTCGACTCCGCCGGGTCGGCCGGGATCACGGCGAGCTTGTACGGCAGGGTGCCGTACTTGAAGGCGAACAGGATGGCCGTGCCGTCCGGCGACAAGCGCGGCTCGCCCAAAAGGATCGGCGACCGCTGGTCGGTCGCGGCACCGGGGGGCAGGGCCGGCCGGTGGGCCGGGCCGGAGCAACCGAGCATCAGCACGGTCACAAGGAGCGATGCGGCGAGCCGCTGGCCGGTGGCCGCGACGCTCGGAGGGCGACCGGGACGCTTCGGCATTTGGCAGGATTTGCAACGTTACTCGCCGTCAATACCACAAACGAAACGACTTGATCCAGCTTTCAGGCTACGCCCTTCTCCTTCAACGCCGCGATCTCCGCCCCGCCCATGCCTAGCAGCCCGCCCAGCACCTCCGCCGTGTGCTGCCCCAGCACCGGCGGCGCGCTCTTATATGCGGGCGGCGTCGCGGAGAGCCGCACCGGGTTGGCGATCACCTTCACCGTCTCGCCGCTCGCGTGCGGCATCTCCACCACGCAGCCGCGCGCCTTGACCTGCGGGTCGGCGAAGACCTGCTCCAGCGTGTTGATCGGCCCGCAGCCGATCTTCAGCGCCTCCAGCGCCTCGATCCATTCGGCCGTGGTCTTGGAGCGCATCACCGGCGTCAGCGTCTCGGTGACGAGCCCGCGGTTCTCCACGCGCTTGGCGTTGGTGGCGAAGCGCTCGTCGGCCAGCAGGCGCTCTTGCCCTACAGCCTTGCAGAAGCGCTCGAAGGTCGGGTCGTTGCCGACCGCCAGGATGATGTAGCCGTCCTGCGTCGGGAATTCCTGGTAGGGCGCGATGTTCGGGTGCTGGTTGCCCAGCCGCGGCGGGTTCTCGCCGGTGGCCAGGTAGTTCATCCCCTGGTTCGCCAGCCAGGCGACGTGCGTGTCCAGCATCCCGATGTCGATGCGCTGCCCCTGCCCCGTCGCGTTGCGGTGGTTCAGCGCCGCCAGGATGCCGATGCAGCCGTAGAGGCCGGCGAAGAGGTCGGCGATCGGGATGCCGACCTTCTGCGGCGTGCCTGCCGGGTCGCCTGTGAGCGACATGACGCCGCCCATGGCCTGCACCAGCGCGTCGTAGCCCGGCCGCGGCGCGTAGGGCCCGTCCTGGCCGAAGCCGGTGATGGAGCAGTAGATCAGCCGCGGGTGCTTCTCCTTGAGCTGCTCCCAGCCGAGGCCGTACTTGGCCAGCGCGCCGACCTTGAAGTTCTCCGCCAGGATGTCGCACGACTCCAGCAAGCGGTGGACGACCGCTTGCCCCTCCGGCTTGGCGATGTCGAGCGTGACGGACTTCTTGTTGCGGTTGGCGCCGAGGAAGTAGGCGCTCTCCCCCGTGTTCGGCCAGAAGGGCGGCGCGAAGCCGCGGGTGTCGTCGCCCGCGCCGGGCCGCTCGATCTTGATGACCTCGGCGCCGAGGTCGCCCAGCATCTGCGTGCAGGTGGGCCCGGCCAGCACGCGGGTCAGGTCGAGCACGCGGAGGCCGCCGAGCGGTCCCGTGGGGGTTCGGTCCATTCTTGTCTCCCTGTTCGCCGTGCCCCGGCCTATATGCTCCACCGCGAACGGTCTGCACAGGGACGCGGGCACCCGGCATGGAAGCGACGACGGCGACGAAGACCGAAACGGCGGCGACGGGCGGCGGGGCGCAGTCCTGGGTGGACCGCCTCTGGTCCTCCGTCCTGGAGCGGACCGGCCTCCGCAGCGGCCCGCGGCCAGCCGGCGCCGCCGCCGCGATGGCGGAGCTGCCGCCGCTGGAACGGTCCAAGCGCTTGGCCGAAGCGTTGCTGTCCGAGCGCGGCGAAGCCTCCGGCGCGGCGGTCGCCCGCGAACTCCTGGCCGCCTCGCGCGAGCTGGACGAAGCCGGCCGCACCGAGCTGTACCGTTTCCTCGCGGCCAACTTCCAGCCGGACGCGCAGGCGTTGCGCGCGGCGGCGGAGGCGTGGCTCGCCGACCCGACGCCCGAAAACGCCGCCCGCCTCGCCGAAGCCGCCGAGCCGCCGCGCCAGGAGTTGCTGCGCCGCATGAACATGACCGCCGGCGGCACCGGCGCGCTGGTGGAGGCGCGGCGCGAGGTGCTGGACCGGCTGCGCGAGGAGCCGGCGCTGAAGCCGCTGGAGGCCGACCTCCGGCACCTCCTCGCCTCCTGGTTCAACCGCGGCTTCCTGGAGCTGCGCCGCATCGACTGGCAGACGCCCGCCGCGGTGCTGGAGAAGCTCATCCGCTACGAGGCGGTCCACGAGATCCAGGGCTGGGACGACCTGCGCCGCCGCCTGGCCGCCGACCGGCGCTGCTTCGGCTTCTTCCACCCGGCGCTGCCGGGCGAGCCGCTGATCTTCGTAGAGGTGGCGCTGGTGGAGGGGCTGGCCTCCGCCGTGCAGCCGCTGCTCGCCCGCGACGGGGACGGGGAGCACGCCGCCGCCCGACGCGCCGCGCGCGCCGACACCGCCATCTTCTACTCCATCTCGAACTGCCAGGAGGGCCTGCGCGGCATCTCCTTCGGCAACTTCCTCATCAAGCAGGTGGTGGAGGAGCTGAAGGGCGAGCTGCCGCGCCTGCAACGCTTCGCCACGCTGTCGCCGGTGCCGGGCTTCCGCCGCTGGCTGGACGGGCGCCTCGCTTCGCCCGAGGCGGCCGAAGACCTGCTGCACGGGCAGGAGATGGTGGCCGTCCTCACCGCCGCCGGGAACGGCGCCGCCGACGCCGCGGCCGCCTTCGCCGCGCTGCTGCGCGGCGACCGCTGGTGGGAGGACCCGGACCGGGCGGAAGCCCTGCGCGCGCCGCTGACGCGCCTCTGCGCCGAATACCTCACCGCGTCGAACGGTGGGCGCGGGCCGCGCGACCCGGTGGCGCGCTTCCACCTCGGCAACGGCGCCCGGCTGGAACGGGTGAACTGGCTCGGCAACACCGCCCCGCGGGGGATGCGGGAGTCCTACGGGCTGATGGTGAACTACCTCTACGACCTCGCCTCCATCGAGGCGAACCACGAAGCCTTCGTGCGCAACGGCGCCGTCGCGCGCTCGGCGGAGGTGGACGCGCTGCTCGGCACGGCCGCGCCCCCGGCCGCCCCGCGCCGGGGCTGACGGGCGCGCGGCCCGGCGTACCGGGCCCCGCGCGCCCGCTCCGTCGCCCCGGCCGCTATTCGCGCCGGCCCCGCGCGCGGCCGCGCCTGATCCGCTCGCGCTCGCCGCGGTCCTCCTCGATCAAGCGCAGCAGGTCGTCGGGGATCGGCTCCGCCACCACGGCGTCGAAGGATTCGCGCAGTTCGAGACGGAGCCAGAGGTCGAGGAACGCGTCGTCGTCCGTCAGGGCGTCCGGAGCGCGCGGCTCCGGCCCGCTGGTCCGCGCCGGAACGGCGGCGTCCGCTTCAGCGGGGCGGGGGGCCGTTTTCGACAAGGCTCCGATCCTCCAGGCGCGCTATCCGGCCGCGGCGGCGCGCATGGCGGGCCACGGCGCGCACGGGCCGGAACAGGGGTTCGCGCGGCGCCCCGCCGCGGTGCGCCGAAGAACGCCGGGAATCCTCAACTGTCCGCGCGGATGTTGTTGTCGCGGATCACCTTCCCCCATTTCTCGATCTCGGCCTGGATGAAGCGCCGGCACTCCTCCGGCGTCGAGGCGACCACGTCGGCGCCCTGCTCCTCCACCTTCGCCTTGGTCTCCGGCTCCAGCAGCACGCCCGCCAGGGCCTCGTGCATCCGCGCGACGACCGGCGCCGGCGTCCGCGCGGGCGCCAGCATCGCCCACCAGGTCGGCGCCTCGAAGCCGCCGAAGCCCTGCTGCGCGAAGCTCGGCACGCCGGGGACGTGCGGGGTCTCGCCCGGGGTGGTCACGCCGAGCGGGCGCAAGGTGCCCGCCTTGATGTGCTGGCTGATCACCACGACGTTCGACATGAACAGCGGCACGTGGCCCGCCATCGCGTCCTGCACCGCCGGCCCCGCGCCGCGGTAGGGCACGTGGTCCAGCCGGAACCCGCCCTGCTGCTGCAACAGCGTGGTCGCCACGTGCGCGAGCCCGCCGACGCCGGAGGTGGCGTAGGAAATATCGCCCGGCTTGCGCTTGGCCGCTTCCACCACGTCCCGGAAGCTCCGGTAAGGCGTGTCCTTGTGCGCCACCATGCAGAGCGGGCCGGTCGCCACCAAAGACACCGCGGCGAAGTGCTCCGGCGTCTTGTAAGGCAGCCGCATCACCGTCTCGTTGGTCGCCGTGGTGTCGTAGGCGAGCAGCCAAGTGTAGCCGTCGGGCGCCGCGCGCGCGGCCTCCGCGCCGCCGATAGAGCCGGACGCGCCGCCCTTGTTCTCGATCACGATCGGCTGGCCGAGCGCCTCCTGCATCCGCGGCTGGAGGATGCGCGCGATGGTGTCCACCGACCCGCCGGGCGGCCACCCCACGATCAGCCGGACCGGCCGGTTGGGCCAGGGCGCCTGGGCGAGCGCCGGCCGCGGAAGCGCCGCGGCGGCGGGCGCCGCGAGGCCGGCGGCGGCGAAGGCCAAGAGGTTGCGGCGTTCCACCATGGACAAATCCCCCGTTCTTCCTTGATGGGCAGGCTTCATGGACCGTAGGCGCGGACAATCAACCCGTTTGGCCCGCGGGCGGTTCCGGTTCCGCGCCGAAAAGCGCCCGCGACACCCCTCACCGGAGGTCCCCGCCCACGTCCGCCACCTCCGCCCATCCCGACCGGGCCGCCCTCCTGGCCCGTTGGCTCGACCTCACCCGCCGCGTCCTGCCGGGCATGGCGACGGCCGAAGGCTGGCCCATCAGCCTCGACCACTGCTTCATGCGCGTCTGCCTGGACGCCGCCTTCGGCCGCCCCTGGCACGAGGCGGTGCGCCGCCCGGCGGTGCGCCACATGACCGACGCCGATTTGGCCCGCGCGGTCGCGGTGGCGGAGCGGATCGCCGCGGTTCCATCGCTGCTGCCAGGGCTGAACGCGGAGTCGCTCCGCCTCCGTGGGAAGGCGAAGCGCTGACGGGCACTGTGCTCCGCCATCTGCGCTACAGATCTTGGGTAGCGTAGTGGAGGAAGCGGACCTCATTGCCACCAAGTGTTTGGCATGGCCTGACCCTTCCAGCCCTTTGATGTCGCATCCCGAAACCCTACAACTTCTCCATGCCCGCACTCGATTTTACTGAAATTCCATCCGCCAGCGCTGGTTCGCTTCGCGATCGCTTCGAACTCTTCGCGCGTGAGCTGCTAGAAGCCGAGGGTTTCCGTATCCTTGAGCAACCCGATCGGGGCACCGATGACGGGCGCGACCTCATTGTCGAAGAAGAGCGGATGGGGCCCGGCGGCACCAATAGGGTGCGCTGGCTGGTGAGCTGCAAGCATAAGGCCCATTCGGGTACTTCGGTATTCCCGAGTGACGAGCAAAACATCCGCGATCGCCTTGGCACTCATCGCTGCGACGGCTTCATCGCCTTCTACTCGACGCTGCCGAGTAGCGGCCTTGGTGAGACCTTGAGCAAGCTGCGTCCGGAATTCGGATGTTTGCAGCTCGATGCTGAGGTAGTTGAGCGCAAGCTGCTCGACAGCCCACGCGGCCGGATTCTTGCTGCGCGCTACATGCCGAAATCATTCAATGCCTGGATGCAAGCCTCGCGTGCGGCTGCCCTGGCAGTATCCACGCCTGACCCGCAGCGTAGCTCCAACCGCTACTTCCTTCGCGCACCACACGACGACTTGGCGGCCGCCCGCGCTGAGGCGGCTGTGCGTGACCTGCCGGTATTTGCGGTGGTCTTTGATCCCGAGCATCCAAGTCACAGCAGAATTGACTATTCGCTCGGCTTCTTCATGGACTATCTTACTACGAAGCGCCTCGTGGATCAGCACTTTGTGGCGATGGTTGGTCCGAGCAGCGATCCGGATCTAGCTGCGCTTGTCCCCGCCGACGATCTGCTCGAGACCTGCCTTTGGGTCGTCCTCAGGGGAGATGGAACTATCGTGCGTTGCGAGAGCGTGTATGAAAATCCCGGCGAGGGCATGAAGCGGGTTCGCGCAGTAATCGCGGAACTGACCTGACGAATGGCTGCTTTCGGGCACCGCTCACGACTGGGACAGTGACATCGGTGCGCGAATAGCGGCCGTCGAGTGATTGGTTCATCTATGTCCGGCCCCTCAAGCGGAGATTCGAACCGACACGACCTAACCATGGTTTCCCTTGATTTTCTCCCGATCATAGGATAATATTCCAGGCTTTTCGTCGGGAGCGGAGCCGTGCGTCCAGAAGGTGCGATGCGAGCGGAGGAGGCGCCGGAAACCGAAGAAGCGGCGCTCGCCCACGCGCCTCCACGGCCGTCGCCGACTCCGCGCCCTCCGTCCGAACAAACGTCCCATTCCCGGGAAGACCGCCCCCGGCGGGGCCGGCTTTGTCGCGCCAATTGGCATCGCCGCGGCATTCGTCCGATTCGTGCAAGAAGGGCCGCCGCTCCCGCCCGGAAGCCGCGCGGCGACCGATCGACCGAGCATCGGTGCCGCCCCGGCCGCGCCGTTTGTCCGAAAGCCGCAAGGGCGAGCAAACCCACCCCAACCGCGCCCGGCGCCCGGCGCCCGGCCGACCACGCAGCGCCGCCACCCCGACCAGGGCATTTGTCCGCTTCGCGCAGAAAGCGCCGCCGATTTCGTCCGGACCACGCAGGGCACCCGGTCCGCCGTGCGAGGTCGGCACCACCGCAACCGCCCCGTTGGCATTTGTCCGTTTCGCGCAATCGCGGCCGCGGAGCCCCGCTGGAACACGCACGGCTACGGCCGCAGCCCCGGCATTCGTCCGAACCGGGCAAACTCCGCCGCCGGCGACGCCGCGCAACCCAACCCGCCCTGCCCAGGCCGGCGCGCGGACACCCCCATCCGTCGTCGCCATCGAACGACGAAGGCGGTCCGAGCGGAGCGTCCAAGGCCGCCCCGCCATCGCTTGCCCTCTACCCTGCCCCGGCGCATCGTCCCGCGAAAATCGGGAGAATGCCATGCTCGACCGCCCCCACCCCACCCCGGGCGCCCCCACCACCGACCCGTTCGCGCTGGCCAAGGCGCTCTCCGGCCTGCACTTCATCGGCGGCGCCTACGCCCCGGCACGATCGGGCAAGAGCTTCGCGGTGGTGAACCCGGCGACCGGGGAGCAGGTGGCGACCGCGGCCGAGGGCGACGCGGCCGACGTGGACGCCGCCGTCCGCAACGCTTCCGAGGCGCAGAAGAAGTGGGCCAAGGTCCCCGCCCGCAAGCGCGGCGCCATGGTCCACCAGTGCGCCGCCCTGATCCGCGAGCACGTGGAGGAGCTGGCCAAGCTCATCGCGTTGGAGACCGGCAAGGCGCTGCGCACCGAGAGCCGCGTCGAGGCCGGCGTCGTGGCCGACGTGTTCGAATTCTTCGGCGGCCTCGGCGGCGAGCTGAAGGGCGAGAGCGTGCCCTTCGACCCCAAGGTCCTGTCGGTGACGGTGCGCGAGCCGCTCGGCGTGGTCGGCGCCATCATCCCCTGGAACGTGCCCATGCTGCTGATGGCGCTGAAGATCGCGCCGGCGCTGGTGGCGGGCAATTCCGTGGTGGTGAAGTCCGCCGAGGAGGCGCCGCTCGCGGTCTTGCGCATCTGCGAGCTGATGAACCGCGTCCTGCCGCCCGGCGTCTTCAACATGGTCAGCGGCTACGGCCCGGAATGCGGCGCCCCGCTGGTGTCGCACCCGCTGGTCAGGAAGGTGACGTTCACCGGCTCGGTCGAGACCGGGAAGATCGTCTACAAGACCGCCGCCGAGAAGCTCATCCCGGTGACGCTGGAGCTAGGCGGCAAGTCGCCGATGATCGTCTTCTCCGACTGCGACTTCGAGAAGACGGTGGCCGGCGCCCTTACCTCCATGCGCTTCACCCGCCAGGGCCAGAGCTGCACCGCCGCCAGCCGCATCTACGTCGAGCGCCCGATCCACGACCGCTTCGTGGAGGCGATGAAGCGCGCCGTGGACGCCATGGTCATGGGCGACCCGCTGGACGAGAAGACCGACATCGGCACCATCATCAGCCACGGCCAGTTCGAGAAGGTCCAAGGCTTCATCGAGGAAGGCAAGAACACCGCCGGCGCCACCGCCCACGTGTGCAGCGCCATGCCGAAGGACCCGTCGCTGAAGAAGGGCCTGTTCCTCCAGCCGGTGATCTTCACCGGCCTGCCGCGCGACAGCCGCTTGGTGCGGGAGGAGATCTTCGGCCCCGTCACCGTGATCGCGCCCTTCGACGACCCGGAAGCGGTGCTGGAAGAGGCCAACGACAGCGAGTACGGCCTCGCCGCCTCGATCTGGACCAACAACCTGAAGGTCGGCCTGGACCTGGCGCACCGGCTGGAAGCCGGGCTGGTGCAGATCAACCAGAACCTCGTGGTGCAGGCCAACCTGTCCTACGGCGGCGTGAAGAGCAGCGGCCTCGGCAAGGAAGCCTCCCTCGAAGCCATGCTGGAACACTTCACCCACAAGAAGACCATCATGGCCCGGATGGACTAGGCTCATCGGGGTCCCCGGCGCTCCCGATACCGCCGCCTCCCGCATCGTCGGGCCGCGCTTGTGGGCGGGTGCAGATGCGCCCGCCCGGTAGCCGGGGTGGCCCCAAGGCGCACCGATGAGGCGTGCCGCCGTCGCAGAGCACGGCCGAAGGCGGGTCCCCGGGCCCGCCCCGCCGCGGAACAGGCGAGGCGGGCGGGCAACGGCGCGCTCCACCCCAAGGGCGCGAGACGGGCGCCCCATGTCAGACCGCCGGCGATCCCCCCGCCATCCGGAGGCCGGCGCCGAGACCGTTGCCGTGGCGGCGCCCGTTCGCTACGCCCGCCCGGACACCGAGCCTGCGAGGGACGCGCGATGCTGGTGGACGGCCGCTGGCACGAGCCTTGCTGATCTCGCCGAGCACCGCTTGCACCTGGGAGGATTCGCCTTCGTGACCGCGCCCGTTCCGCGCCGCGCCGCCGCCCTGGCGCTGACCGCCGCCGCCCTGGCCGCGCCGCGCTTGGCCCGCGCCCAGGCCGCCGCCCCGCGCGTGCGGCTGCAACTGGATTGGGCGTTCCAGTCCCCCAACGCCTTCGCCCTGGTCGCGCGCGAGCGCGGCTTCTTCCGCGAGGCCGGCGTCGAGGTCGCCATCGAGCGCGGCACGGGCAGCGGCCGGGTGCCGGTGCAGCTCGCCTCCGGCGCCGCCGACCTGGGCTTCGCCGACATCAACCCGGCCATTCGCTTCGCCGTCGAGAACCCGGACCGCGGCCTGCTCTGCGTCGCCGTGCTGCTGGACCGCTCGCCGCTCTGCGCCATCGTGCGCGCCGACGGGCCGGTGCGCGCGCCCAAGGACCTGGAAGGCCGCACCCTGGCGGCGCCGGAGTTCGACGCCGGCCGCCAGCTCTTCCCGGCCTTCGCCCGCGTCGCCGGCATCGACAAGGGCAAGGTGAACTTCCTGTCCGTGAGCCCGGAGCTGCGCGAGCCCATGCTGGTGCAGCGCCGCGCCGACGGCGTGACCGGCTTCGTCACCACCTCCGCCTTGGCGCTGAAGGGTTTGGGCCTCCAGCCGGACGCCCAACGGGTGCTGCTCTACGCCGACCACGGGCTCGACCTCTACGGCAGCGCCCTGCTCACCACCCGCGACTACGCCCGCGCCAACCCGGACGCCCTGAAGCGCGCGCTCGCCGCGCTGTTCCGCGGCGTCCAGTCCCAGCTCGCCGACCCGGCAGGCGCCATGGCCATCCTGCGGCGGGCGGAGCCGCTGACCGACGTGGCGCTTGAGACGGAGCGGCACGCGCTCAACGCCGCCACCTGCATCCTCACCCCCGGCGCCCGCCGGAACGGCCTTTCGGCGGTGGAGCCGGAGCGGCTCGGCCGCGGCATCGCCGCGGTGGAGGAAGCCTTCGGTTTGCCGAGTCGCCTCAAACCCGAAGCCTTCTACACCCCGGACCACCTGCCGCCGGCCGAGGCGCGCGCGCTGCCGCCGCCGGCATGAGCAACGCCTTCGTCCAGGTGGACGGCGTGGCCCTGCGCCACCCCGGCGCCGACGGCACCTTGGCGCTGGAGCATTGCACGCTCTCGGTCGCGGAGGGCGAGTTCGTCGCCGTTGTGGGCCCCTCGGGCTGCGGCAAGTCCACGCTCATGCGGTTGGTCACCGGGCTGTGGCGCCCCACCGCCGGCGGGGTGGTGGTGGCCGGCCGCGAGGTGGCGGGCCCGCTCTCCATCGCCGGCATGGCGTTCCAGAACCCGTCTTTGCTGCCTTGGCGCACCGTGCTGGACAACGTGCTGCTGCCGCTGGAGGTGGTGAAGCCGCACCGCTCCCGCCTGCGCCGCGAGCGCGCCGCCTACGAGGCCGAGGCGCGCGCGCTGCTCGCCCTGGTCGGGCTGGCCGGCTTCGAGGACCGCTTCCCGTGGCAGCTCTCGGGGGGCATGCAGCAACGCGCTTCGCTGTGCCGCGCGCTGATCCACCGTCCGGGCCTGCTGCTGCTGGACGAGCCCTTCGGCGCGCTCGACGTGTTCACGCGCGAGGAGCTGTGGCTCGTGCTCCAGGAGGTCTGGCGCACGCGCCGGCCGACCGTGCTGCTGGTCACGCACGATCTGCGCGAGGCGGTGCTGCTGGCCGACCGTGTGCTGGTCATGTCCGCCCGCCCCGGCCGCATCGCGGCGGAGCGCCGCGTGCCCTTCCCGCGCCCCCGCGCGCTGGAAGGCACCTACACGCCGGCGTTCGGCGCGATGGTGGGCGAGCTGCGCGCCCTGGTCGGCGCCGCGCGCGAGGTCCCGGCCGGTGCGGCGTAGCCACGCCGAAGCGGCGCTGCCCTGGATCGTCGCCCTGGCGCTCGCCTTGCTTTGGGAGGCGGTGGTGCGCTGCTTCGCAGTGCCGGAGTTCCTGCTGCCCGCGCCCTCGGCCATCGGCGCCAGCATGGCCAAGTGGTGGTGGCCGTTGCTGGACAGCGCCGCGCGCACCCTGCTGAACACGGTGCTGGGCTTCGCGCTCGCCGTGGCCTTCGGCCTGGCGTTGGGCGTGGCGATCGGCGCTTCGCCGCTGCTCTACCGCGCGCTGTACCCGCTGCTCATCGGCTTCAACTCCGTGCCCAAGGTGGCGGTGGTGCCGGTGCTGGTGATCTGGTTCGGCGGCGGCATCGTCCCGGCGGTCATCACCGCCTTCCTGATCTCCTTCTTTCCCATCGTGGTGAACGTGGCGACCGGCATCGCCACCGTGGAGCCGGAGCTGCGGGACGTGCTGCGGGCGCTGGGCGCGGGGCGCCTCGACATCATCCGCAAGGTCGGGCTGCCGCGGGCGATGCCCTACTTCTTCGCCTCCTTGAAGGTGGCGATCACCGTCGCCTTCGTCGGCTCCATCATCGCCGAGACGGTGGCGGGCAACCAGGGCGTCGGGCACCTCATGCTCGTGGCCTCCTCGCGCTTCGACGTGCCGCTGGTGTTCGCCGGGCTGGTGGTGACGGGCGCGATGGGCGTGGCGATGTACGCGCTCGCCGCGGTGCTGGAGGCGCGCACCACCGGCTGGGCCACCCGCGGCCAGCGCGACGGCTTGGGCTTCGGCGCGTGACGGCCCTTCCCCCTCCCACCGCGCAGTAGCGGGCCTCCACCCCGGCGCTGGCCCGCTACTGCGCGGTGGGCCACTTGGCGCTGGCGGAGCGCCACGGCGCGGGCGGTGAGGTTGAGCGCCAGCCCCACGTTCTGCTCCGCCAACAGCAGCTTGACCCGCTTCCGCCGCAGGCGAGCGGACAGGCCGAGCATCTCGTCCAACCGCACCGTCATGGCGCCTTCGCCGGGCTCGTCCAGCGGCAGCAGCAGGGCGAGGCCGGCGGCGAGTGCCATCGCCACCTTCAGGGCGCTCCGCTCGCCGGCGGCGCGCCAAGCGCGGTGGAACAGGCCGATGCGCGCCAGAAGCGCCGCGGCCCGCTACTCCAGGGCGCGCAGCCCGGGGGCGGCGCGACCAGAAGCCCAGCCACGCCACCGGCGCCTGGCCGGTGGCGCGCACGTTCTGCGGCGGTGGCCTGGAAGGACGTGGTGACGCCGAGGCGGGCGGCGCGGTGCTGCTGCGGCAGGCCGGTGATGCCGTGCCCGCCGAGCAGGATGCGCCCTTCGCTGGGCGGGGAGGCGCCGGCGAGCAGGTCGAAGGAGGTGCCCTTGCCGGCGCCGTTCGACCCGATGATCGAGATGAGCAGGCTGGCGCTGAAACCGGCCGAGACGTTGGACAGCGAGCGGGAGACGCCAGAAGCCCTGCCCAGGCATTCGGTGGGCAGGACGGCGGCGCCGTTCACCGCCCCGATAGCCGGTTGACGGGCGTGCCCCAGATCCCCTCTCGGAAGAACAGCACGCACAACACGGACACCGACGCGTTCGAAGACCGCGTCGCAGGAGCCGAAGAAGGAGGGCCCGAGAGGCCTCCCGCTCCATGGTTGGGCGAAGGCGACGATCGAAGATCCCGCGAAACGCCTAGGGCATGATGAAAGGGCGTCCGCCCCGCGCGCCTCCGGCAAGGAGGCCCACGCGGAGGACACGGCGGACGCGCTCGAAGCCGCGTCGCGGACCCTCGTGGGCGGCGGCTCGGTCACGGGCACGCCAGGCGTCACACCGACCCGGTGGACACCTTTGCGGTGCCCGTCGAATGCCGCTCGTGGCGCCGCGAGGGCTGGATGCTCGTGTACGGGCGTCCCTTCGGTGGCTAGGACGTCTTCGCCCATCGGCCAAACGGCGCTCAAACGGCGGAGCCGCCGGCGCCATTCCCAGCGCACGCGCCGCCTTGCCAAGCACGGACGGCGGGCCACACTTCCCAAGGGAAACCGCCATATTGAACACGACTCGAGGAGAAACGAGACGATGCCCGCCTTTGCCCGCCGTGCCTGCGCCGCCGCCCTGCTCGCCGCGGCCGCAGCCGGCGCCGGCTGCACGCCAGGACCGAACTACTCGCCGCGGGACTGGGTGACGCTGCCCCCCGACGCGGTGGTGGGCGCGGGCGACCCGACGCGCGCCGCCATCCTCAACTCGGCTTACGCCTTCGGCACGCCGCAGAGCTTGGCGGGTCGGCCGGCCGAGGCCGCCGTGGCGGTGGCGCAGCTCGATTACCTCGCCAGCGAGATTCCTTTCGGCGCCCGTTGGCGCGAGTTCGACCCGACCGTCGGCCTCCTGCTCCAGCGCGCGCGGCAGGAGGTGCGCAACTACGTCGGCGTTTCGCAGGACGCGGCGCCGCAGGCGGTGATCGACGCCTTCTACGGCGCCTCGCGCGCCCTCCGCGCCAACGACACCGCGGCGGCCGAACGCATCCTCGCGCCGCCAGTGGTCCCCAATTCCCGGCAAGCGCTGGGGCACCTTTCCGCCATGCCGCTGCTCCCCATCGCCAACCAGGCGACCACCCGCGCGGCGCAGGAACTCGACCGTGTCGGGCGGATCAACGGGCGGAGCGGCGGCGGCCCGGGCGGCGGGGGCGGTGGCCGGAACTAGCGGCCCCGGCGGCGTGTCGCCGCGCCGCCACGCCCCGCGCGACACCCTGGAAGCGCTTTGGTGCCTCGCGGGCCTCGCGCCTGTGGCGCTCGGCCCGGTCGAACTCTCCGGCGAAGAGCCGGCCCTGCCCTCCTCCTTCCGCGTCGGCGCCGCGGCGCAGGCCACGATAGCGGCCGTCGCGCCCGCCGCCGCCGCGGTCCACCGTCGGCGCGGCGGGCCGGAGCAGGCGGCGCGCGTTTCCATGCGCCACGCGGCGCTGGAGTTCCGCAGCGAGCACTGGTTGCGGCTGGACGGCGCCGAACTCCCGGATTCCTGGGATTCAGTCGCCGGCACTTACCGGTGCGGCGACGGCCGGGTGGTTCGGTTGCACACCAACTTCCCGCACCACCGCGAAGGCGTGTTGCGCCTGCTGCGCTCCGACGGCACGCGCGAGGCGGTGCGCGATGCGCTGCGCGGCTGGGCGGCCCTCGATTTCGAGGACGCGGCCGCGGCGGTGGGGCTTTGCGTCACCGCCATGCGGGGCTTCGCGCAGTGGGACGCGCACCCCCAGGGCGCCGCCGCCGCCGGCCTGCCCCCGCTCCGCATCGAGCGCATCGGCGACGCGCCGCCCAGCCCGTTGCCGCCATTGGGGGAGCGCCCGTTGGGAGGACTGCGGGTGCTGGACCTCACCCGCGTCATCGCCGGGCCGGTTTGCGGCCGGACGCTCGCGGCGCATGGGGCGGAGGTGCTGCACATCAGCGCCGCGCACCTCCCCTCCTTCGACAACCTCCTGGCCGACACCGGGCGCGGCAAGCGCACCGCGCGCCTCGACCTGCGGACGGCGGAAGGGCGGGACGCGCTGCGGTCGCTGGCGGCGGGCGCCGACGTTTTCCTCCAGGGCTACCGCCCCGGCGCCGTCGCCGCGCATGGCTTCGCGCCGGCCGGGCTGGCGGCGCTGCGGCCGGGCGTCGTTTGCGCGTCGCTCTCGGCCTATGGCGAGGTGGGGCCGTGGGGCGGGCGGCGCGGCTTCGACAGCCTCGTGCAGACCGCGAGCGGCTTCAACGTGGCCGAAGCGGAAGCCGCCGGCGTCGAACCGCCGAAGCCCCTGCCCTGCCAAGCGCTGGACCACGCCTCGGGCTACCTGCTCGCCTTCGGCACGCTGGCCGCCCTGTTGCGGCGGGCGGAGGAGGGCGGGAGCTGGCACGTCCGCGTCTCCCTCGCCGGCACCGGCGCTTGGCTGCGCGGCCTCGGCCGGCTCGAAACGGGCTTCGCGGCACCGGCGCCGCGCTTCGGGGAGATCGGCGACCTTTTGGAGGAGAGCGACAGCGGTTGGGGCCGCCTCCTCGCGCTCCGCCATTCCGGGGTGCTGGAGGGCACGCCGCCGCGCTGGGCGCTGCCGTCGGTGCCGCTCGGCACCCACGCGCCGGCTTGGGCTTGACCCGCCGGTCGCGGTGACGGCCGCCGCGCCGATCAGTCCTCGTCGAGCAGGCTGCCGAGCTTCATCGCCACGCCCTTGGAGCCCTCCACCCGCAGCCGGCCGGTGGAAAAGGCGAGCATCGGGCTCAGCTTGCCGCGCATCAGCTTCTCCAGGTCCGTGGAGGAGAGGCGCAGCACCGTGTCGGCCTCCTCGTCGCCGGACGCCGCCTCGATGGTCGGCGCGCCGCCGGCGGTGGCGTCGAGCAGCACGCTTTCCTCCGTGTCCGTGATGTCGAAGCGCACGCGGTAGCCCAGGCGCCGCAGCGCGTCCGCGCGGTTCCGCATCTCGGCCATCAGGCTTTCCGCGTCCGCCATGTGTTCCCCTCCTTCAGCTCTGGTTGACCCTTAAAGTACCTAGTTGACCTATACGTCAACAAGTGTAATTTGGTCAGCAGGGACGGGAAGGAGCGGATCGCATGGCAGGCGAAACGGCTGCTGTCGCGGCGTTGGAATCGGACGGGCCGGGAGCGGCCATGCCGTGGCTGCGGAGCTACCCGCCCGGGGTGTCCTGGGACATCGGCCTGCCGTCCGAGACGCTGCCCGAGTTGTTCGACGCGGCGGTGGCGCGCTTCGGCCAGAAGACCTGCCTGGACTTCATGGGCCGCCGCTGGACCTTCGCCGAAATGGGCGCGCTGGTGGACAGCGCCGCCGCCGGCTTCCGGGGCCTCGGCGTCGCGCCCGGCACCCGCGTCGGGCTCCACTTGCCCAACAGCCCGTTCTTCATCGCCGCCTTCTTCGGCGCGCTGAAGGCGGGCGCCATCGTGGTCAACTACAGCCCCCTCTACGTCGAGGAGGAGCTGGCGGCGCAGGTGGCCGATTCCGGCACGGAGGTCATGGTCAGCATCGACCTCGACCCGTTGCTGCCGCGCGCCCTTGCCCTGCTGGACCGGCCCGGCTCGCCGCTGAAGCACGTGGTCGCCTGCCAGTTCTCCAGCGCCCTGCCGATGGCCAAGGGCCTCGCCTTCCGGGTCCTCCGCCGCAAGAGCGTCGCGGCCGTGCCGCGGGGCGACGCGCGCGTGGTGCCCTTCAAGTCCCTGTGCGGCCAGCCCGGGACGGCCGGCGCCGCCTACGCGGCTAAGCCCGAGGACGTGGCGGTGCTGCAATACACCGGCGGCACCACCGGCGTGCCCAAGGGCGTGATGCTCACCCACGCCAACCTGTGCGGCAACGCCCGGCAGTCGATCGCCTGGGACACGGCCACGCGGGAGGGCGAGGAGCGCGTGCTCGCCGTGCTGCCCTTCTTCCACATCTTCGCGCTGACCGCGGTGATGATCGTGGCCGTCGCCCGCGGCAATACGTTGGTGGCGCTGCCGCGCTTCGACTTCGAGGCGGTGATGGCGGCGATCCGGCGCTGCCGGCCGACCGTGCTGCCCGGCGTGCCGACCTTGTTCAAGGCGCTGCTCGACAAGGGCGCCACCAAGGAGGACCTGTCCTCGCTCCGGCGCTGCGTCTCGGGCGGCGCGCCGATGCCGGCGCAGGTGCAGAGCGACTTCGAGGCGCGCTCGGGCTGCTCCGTCACCGAGGGCTACGGCCTGACGGAAGCCTCGCCCGTGTGCTTCGCCAACCCGCCCGGCCCGGGCAACCGGCTCGGCACCATCGGCCTGCCCGTCCCCGGCACGCGGGCCGAGATCCGCTCGCTGGAGGACCCGTCGCGCGCCCTGCCGGGCGGCGAGAAAGGGGAGCTCTGCGTCGCCGGCCCGCAGGTGATGAAGGGCTACTGGAACCGGCCGGCGGACACGGCGGCGGTGCTCGGCGCCGACGGCTTCCTCCGCACCGGCGACGTCGGGATCATGGACGCGGACGGCTACGTGACCCTCGTGGACCGGATCAAGGACCTGATCCTGGTGTCCGGCTTCAACGTCTACCCGCGGGTGGTCGAGGAGGCGTTGTACCGCCACCCCGACGTGGCGGCCGCCACCGTGGTGGGGATGCCCGACGAGTACCAGGGCGAGGCGCCGGCCGCCTTCGTGGAGCCGCGGCCGGGCGCGACGCTGGCTGAGGAGGCGCTGCGGGAGTTCCTCAAGGACAAGCTCTCTTCGGTGGAGATGCCGAAGCTGATCGAGGTGCGCGACGCGCTGCCGCGCAGCAACGTCGGCAAGCTGACCAAGACGGAGCTGCGGTCCGAGGTGTTGGCCCGCGCGTCCAAGGGGACGGCGGCGGCGTGACGGCGGGCGCGGCGACGGACCTGTTCACCGTGAACCAGCTCGCGGAGGAGCTGGGCGTCACCGCCCGGGCCATCCGCTTCTACGAGGCGAAGGGGCTGATAGCGCCGCGCCGCGCCGGCACGACTCGCGTCTTCGACCGGCGGGACCGGGCGCGGCTGCTGCTGGTGCTGCGCGGCAAGCGGCTCGGCTTCTCGCTCGCCAGCATCCGCGAGTTCCTGGACCTCTACGACGCCGACCGCAGCCAGGGCGCGCAGATCCGCCTGTTCCTGGAACGGGCGCGCGAACGCATCCGGGAGCTGGAGCGGCAGCGCGAGGACCTCGACCAGACGCTCCGCGAGCTGCGCGAGGTGGAAGCGGAGGCCGAACGGGTGCTGCGGGGGCGCGACGAGCCGCGCTCGCCGGCTGAAGCCGCCGACTAGGGATCTTCGCCGCCGCGGCCCGGCGCCCGGCGACGCAATTGCAGGGAAAGAGACGATGACAGACGTGGTGATCGCGGCCTACCGCCGCTCCCCCTTCCATTTCGCCGGCAAGGGCGACCTCGCCGGCGTCCGGCCGGACGAGATGGCCGCGCAGGTGGTGCGCGCGCTGGTCGAGGCGACTGGCGTGGACCCGGCGACGGTCGAGGACTTGGTGCTCGGCTGCGCCTTCCCCGAAGGCGAGCAGGGGCTGAACATGGCCAAGCTCGTGGCCTTCCTGTCCGGCATGGCGGAAGGCACGGCGGGCGTCACGGTGAACCGCTTCTGCGGCTCGTCCATGCAGTCGGTCCATCAAGCGGCGGGCGCCATACGCATGGGTGCGGGCGACGCCTTCGTCTGCGCCGGCGTCGAGAGCATGAGCCGGGTGCCGATGATGGGCTTCAACCCCATGCCGCACCCCGGCTTGGCCAAGGAGTTCCCGCAAGCCTACATCAGCATGGGCGAGACGGCGGAGAACGTGGCCCGCCTCCATCAGGTGACTCGGCGCGACCAGGAGCAGTTCGCCGCCCGCAGCCACCAGAAGGCGACGGCCGCGCAGGAAGCCGGCAAACTCGCCGAGGAGATAGTCCCGATCGCCGGCCCCAAGGGCAAAACGGTGGAGCGCGACGGCTGCATCCGCCCGGAAACCACCGCCGAGGGCCTTGCGAGCCTCAAACCCGCCTTCCGGCAGGACGGCACGGTCACGGCCGGCACCTCCTCGCCGCTGACGGACGGCGCGGCCGCGGTGCTGGTCTGCACCGCCGAATACGCCAAGGCGCACGGGCTCGAGCCGCTGGCGAAGGTCAAGTCCATCGCCGTCGCCGGCTGCGGGCCGGAGGTGATGGGCATGGGGCCGGTCGGGGCCTCGCAGAAGGCGCTGTCGCGCGCCGGCATCTCCGCGCGCGACCTCGACGTGGTGGAGCTGAACGAGGCGTTCTCCTCCCAGGCCCTCGCCTGCATGCGCGAACTCGGCATCGACGAGGCGAAGGTGAACCTGGACGGCGGGGCCATCGCGCTGGGCCACCCGCTCGGCGCCACGGGGGCGCGCATCACCGGCAAGGCGGCGGCGCTGCTGAAGCGCGAGGGCGGCCGGTACGCGCTGGCGACGCAGTGCATCGGCGGCGGGCAGGGCATCGCCACCGTGCTGGAGGCCGTGCGGTGAACGCGCCCGTCGCGCCCCTCCCCTACTCGCCCGCGAAGTCCGGCGAGGGGCCGATCCGCAAGGTCGGCGTGGTCGGCGCCGGCGTGATGGGCGCCGGCATCGCGGCGCACGTCGCCAACGCCGGCGTGCCGGTGGTGCTGCTCGACATCGTGCCCGGCGGCGCCGCCAAGGCGGTGGAGCGGATGCTCCGCGCCGACCCCGCGCCCTTCATGGGCAAGGCCCCGGCGCGGCTGGTGCAGACCGGCGACCTCGACGGCGGCGGCCTGCAACTGCTGGCCGATTGCGACTGGATCGTGGAAGCGATCATCGAGCGGCCGGACGCCAAGCGCGACCTCTACGCGCGGCTGGAGGACGTGCGGAAGCCGGGCTCAATCGTGTCCTCCAACACCTCGACCATCCCGCTCGCGGCGCTGACCCAAGGATTGGGCGAGAAGTTCGCGCGCGACTTCCTCATCACCCACTTCTTCAACCCGCCGCGCTACATGCGCCTGCTGGAGCTGGTTCGCGGCCCGGCCACCCGCGCCGACGCGCTGGACGCCATCGCCGCGTTCGGCGACCGCCGGCTCGGCAAGACCATCGTGCATTGCAAGGACACGCCGGGTTTCATCGCCAACCGCATCGGCGGGCTGTGGATGCAGTCGGCCATCAACCACGCGGTGGACCTCCGCCTGACGGTGGAGGAGGCGGACGCGGTGATGGGCAAGCCGATCGGCGTGCCCAAGACCGGCGTGTTCGGCCTGCTGGACCTCGTCGGCATCGACCTGATGCCGCACGTCGCGGCCTCCATGAAGGCGGCGCTCCCGGCCACCGACATGTACGTGGTCGGGATGCGCGAGCACGCGCTGATCGCCCGCATGATCGCGGAGGGCCGCACCGGCCGGAAGGGCGGCAAGGGCGGCTTCTACAACCGCGAGAAGGGGTCGGGCGGCGAGAGCCTGAAGCGCGCCGTGGACCTCTGGACCGGCGACTACCGCGACAGCACGAAGGCGCGGCTCGACAGCCTGGAGATCGGCTCCAAGGACCTCCGCAAGCTGGCGGAGCACCCGGACCGGGGCGGCCAATACGCCCGCGCCGTGTTGCTCGACACGCTGGGCTACGCGGCGTCCTTGGTGCCGGAGATCGCCGACAGCCCGGCCGACGTCGATGCCGCCATGCGCCTCGGCTACAACTGGAGGTGGGGGCCGTTCGAGCTGATGGACCGCCTCGGCCCCGGCTGGCTCGCGGGCGCCCTGCGCGAGGCCGGGCGGCCGGTGCCGGCGCTGCTGGAAACTGCGGGCGACCGGCCCTTCTACCGCGTGCAGGACGGGCGCCGGCAGGTGCTCGGCACGGACGGCGAGTACCGCGACATCCCGCGGCCCGACGGCGTGCTGCTGCTCTCCGACGTGAAGCTGCGCTCACAACCGCTGGCGAAGAACGGTTCGGCCAGCCTGTGGGACATCGGGGACGGCATCGCCTGCCTGGAATTCCACAGCAAGATGAACGCGCTCGACCCGGACATCCTCGGCCTCCTCGGCAAGGCCGTGGCTATGGGCAAGAAGGGCGCCTTCCGCGCGCTCGTGGTCCACAACGAGGCGGACAACTTCTCGGTCGGCGCCAACATCGGCCTCGCCCTCTTCGCCGCCAACATCGGCGCCTGGGGCGAGATCGAGGGCATGATCGAGGGCGGGCAGAAGGCCATGCGCACCATGCGCGACGCCCCCTTCCCCGTGGTCGGCGCGCCGGCCGGCATGGCGCTGGGCGGCGGCTGCGAGATCCTGCTCCACTGCGACGCGGTGCAGGCGCACGCGGAAACCTACATCGGCCTGGTGGAGGTCGGCGTCGGCCTGATCCCCGGCTGGGGCGGCTGCGCGGCCATGCTACAACGCTGGGCGGAAGCGCCCAAAGCCCCGCGCGGGCCGATGCCTCCCGTGGCCAAGGCCTTCGAGATGATCTCGACGGCGCAGGTGGCGAAGTCGGCGGCCGAGGCGCGCGAGATGATGCTGCTCCGCCCGACCGACGGCATCACCATGAACCGCGACCGGCTGCTGGCGGACGCCAAGGCGAAGGCGCTTTCCATGGTGGAGGGCCACCAGCCGGCGGAGCCGAAGCCGCTGCGCCTGCCAGGGCCGACCGGCATGGCGGCGCTCAAGATGGCCGTCGAACAGGCGGCGCGGCTCGGCAAAGCGACGCCGCACGACATGGTCGTGTGCGAGCACCTGGCCGAGACGCTCTGCGGCGGCGAGCGCGCCGACCACATCGCCGACACCACCGAGGACCAGGTGCGGAAGCTGGAAGTGAAGAGCTTCATGGCCCTGCTCAAGACCGAGGGCACGCTGGCCCGGGTCGAGCACATGCTCGAAACCGGCCGCCCGCTCCGGAACTGAGGCAGCCGCCGTGACGTCAAGGAGACCCGCACCGCACGCCGTCCGCGCCGAAGAACACGCGGAACGGCGTGGTGCCGGAGGCGCCGCCGCCGTCCTGGGCGTGCCAGCGGCCGTCCGTGCAGAGCGTGCCGCCCGGCGCGGGCACGGCGCGGAACTCCGCGACGTTCCGGAACACCTGCCCGTCCGGCAGGGTCGCGGTGAAGGCGGTGCGGCAGCGGTCGCCCTCGATGACGGGGTCGTACTCGCCGATGACCACGCCGCCGCCCCCGGTGCTCGGGAAGGAGCGCCGGAGGAGCGGCCAAGCCGAATAGTCCTCGTCCGCCAAGGCCGCCGCGGCGGCGATGACGGCGAGCGAGCAGACAACGACGACGAAACCCTTGGGCATGGCGGGCCGCCTCCTCCGGTCCTGTCCATCCCCGTTACGCCCGGCGCCCCCGGCCGGACGCACCCAACCCGACGGAGCCATTGATGCCCGCCTACAAGGCCCCCCTGCGCGACATGCGCTTCCTCCTGAACGAGATCGCCGACCCCGCGCGCCTCCAAGCCCTCCCGGGCTGCGAGGAGGTGACGCCCGACCTGATCGACCCGGTGCTGGAGGAGGCGGCGAAGCTCTGCGAGGAGGTGCTGCTCCCCCTCAACCGTTCCGGTGACGAGGAGGGCTGCACCATCGAGAACGGCGTGGTCCGCACGCCCAAGGGTTTCCCGGAAGCCTACCGCGCCTTTTGCGAGGGCGGCTGGACGGCGCTGGCCTGCCACCCCGAGGACGGCGGCCAAGGGCTGCCGCACACGCTGTCCATGCTGGTGGAGGAGATGATCTGCTCCGCCAACCTCTCCTTCGGGATGTACCCGGGCCTTTCGCACGGCGCCTACGCGGCCATCCGCGCGCACGGCTCGCCGGAGCTGCGCGAGACGTACCTGCCGCGCCTCGCCTCGGGCGAGTGGAGCGGCACCATGTGCCTCACCGAGCCGCAGTGCGGCACCGACCTCGGCCTGATCCGCACCAAGGCGGTGCCCTCCGACGACGGCTCCTTCCGGATCACCGGCAGCAAGATCTTCATCTCGGCCGGCGAGCACGACCTGGCCGAGAACATCATCCACCTGGTGCTGGCGAAGCTGCCGGACGCGCCCTCCGGCACGCGCGGCATCAGCCTGTTCCTGGTGCCGAAGTTCCTGCCCGCCGAGGACGGGCGGCCGGGCGTGCGCAACGGCGCGGCCTGCACCTCCATCGAGCACAAGATGGGCATCAAGGCCTCCGCCACCTGCGCCATGAGCTTCGACGAGGCGAAGGGCTGGCTGGTGGGCCAGCCGCACCGCGGCCTCGCCGCCATGTTCACCATGATGAACGCGGCGCGCCTGGGCGTCGGCATCCAGGGGCTCGGCGTCGCCGAGGTCAGCTACCAGAACGCGGTCGCCTACGCGAAGGACCGCATCCAGGGCCGGGCGCTGAACGGCGCCAAGCACCCGGAGAAGGCGGCCGACCCGATCATCGTCCACCCGGACGTGCGGCGCATGCTGCTGACCATGAAGGCCAACATCGAGGGCTGCCGCGCGCTGAGCGTGCTGACCGCCCTGGAGCACGACGTGTCGCTCCGCCACCCGGACGCGGCGGTGCGGCAGGCGGCGGACGATTTCGTGTCGTTGATGACGCCGGTCATCAAGGCGATGTTCACCGACATGGGCTTCGAGTCCGCCGTGACGGGCATGCAGGTGCTGGGCGGGCACGGCTACATCCGCGAGTGGGGGATGGAGCAGTTCGTGCGCGACGCCCGCATCGCGCAGATCTACGAGGGCACCAACGGCATCCAGGCGCTCGACCTCGTCGGCCGCAAGATGCCGAGCCACGCCGGCCGCCTGCTCCGCCGCTTCTTCCACCCGGTCCTCGCCTACATCGAGGAGAAGGGCGAGGACGAGCGCATGGCGGAGTTCGTGCTGCCGCTCTCCAAGGCGTTCGGCCGCTTGCAGCAGGCCACCGCCGAGGTGGCGCGCCGCGGCATGGGCGACCCTTTCGAGGCCGGCGCCGCGGCGACCGAGTACCTCCGCCTCTTCGGCCTGACCGCCCTCGCCTATGTCTGGGCGCGCATGGCCGAGGTCGCGCTGGACAAGGCCGACGAGGACCCCACCGGCTTCTACCGCGCCAAGCTCGGCACGGCGCGCTTCTTCATGGAGCGCCTGTTGCCGCAGACCGGGGCGCTGACCTCGGCGATCATGGCCGGCGGGAAGTCGCTGCGGGAGTTCGAGGAGGCGGCGTTCTGACGGCCGGGGGTCGCCCGCCGTCAGGCGCGGCGGCCCCGGTGCGGCCCGTTCTTGCCGCGCGAGCGCCGCGTGGGCGCGTGGAAGTCCGGGGGCTTGTCCCGCACCCATTCGAGGAAGCGCGCGATCTCCGGCTCGGCGCGCAGGCTCCCGATATCGGACAGGCGGCGGGCCAACTCGGCCTCGTTGAAACGCGCGTGGATCGCGCTGTGGCAGATCTGGTGCAGCAGCACCGTGCCCAGCCGTGCGCCGCCCTTGAGGCGCGGCGTGAGGTGGTGGCGGCTGGCGCGGGCGCCTTCCGGGATCGGGCGCCCGCAGAGGGCGCACACGGAGGCCGGCGCGGCAACGGCGTCGTCTTCGGGCGGCGGCTGCGGCTTCGCCGCGCGGCGTGGCAAGGCTGCGGGGTTCCGGTACGCGGTGGCGGGAGGGTGCGCAGCCTATCTGGAGGCGCGGCGCCGCGTCGGAAGGGGCGACGGGGGTGGTGGGCCCGGCAGGATTCGAACCTGCAACCAAACCGTTATGAGCGGTCCGCTCTGACCGTTGAGCTACAGGCCCCGCCGTGCCGCGTTTCAATGCCGGCGCGACGCCGTCCTGGCAAGCGCGGCGCATCGCGCCCCGGAAGGAGAAGAAGCCGACCATGACCGCAACCGACGACGAGATACGCGACATCCTGCTCTCCACCCGGCGCATCGCGGTGGTCGGGGCGTCCGACAAGCCGGCGCGGCCGAGCTTCGGCGTGGCGGCCTTCCTGCGCGAGCGCGGGTACGCGGTGACGCCGGTCAACCCCGGCATCGCCGGCCGCGCGCTGCACGGCGCCACGGTGGCGGCGCGGCTCGACGACGCGGCGCCGCTCGACATGGTGGACGTGTTCCGCCGCTCCTCGGAGGCCGGCGCGGCGGTGGACGAGGCGATCCGCCTCGGCGCGCGCGCCGTTTGGCTCCAACTCGGCGTGGTGGACGACGCGGCGGGCGAGCGCGCGCGCGCGGCCGGGCTGCGCTTCGTGCAGGACCGATGCCCCGTCATCGAATGGCGCCGTCTCGGCCTGCCGCCCCGCATCGGCGGCGGCGCTGCTTGAAAGCGCCCGGTTGCCGGGCCACTTGCCCGCGCGTGGACCCGGGAGACGGATCGCCCGGAGAACGGGCGGCGAGTTCGACGGGCCATCCCCAACGGGCGGACAGGGAGACCGAGGACCGATGAACCAGGACGAGCGGCAGATCATCACCCAGTTCGTGGAGCGCGTCGCGGGCGCGGCGCCGCCTCCGCCGAACGGGGCGGCGACCGGCGGCCCGTGGGGCGGCGGCTCCGTGCCGGCCACCCAGCAGCAGGCCCGGCCTCCCCTCCCGCCGGTGGACAAGGAGGCGGACGCGCTGATCTCGGACCTGTTCAACAGGCACCCGGAGGCGCGGTACCGCATCACCCAGACCGCCTTCGTCCAAGAAGCCGCGCTGGTGGAGGCGCAGAACCGCATCCGCCAGCTCGAATGGGAGGTGGAGAACGCCCGCCGCCAAGCGCAGGCGCAGCCGCAGAAGAGCGGCGGCCTCTTCGGCGGCATGTTCGGCGGCGGCCAGCAGCAGCGCCAAGCCCCGCCGATGCCCCCGCGCCCGCAGCCGGTCTACCCGCCGGGCTACAATCCGGCGATGCTCCAGCAGCAGCAAGGCCGCAGCGGCTCCGGCTTCCTCGGCACGGCCATGATGACGGCGGCGGGCGTCGCGGGCGGCATGGTGCTCGGCAACATGCTGATGAACGCCTTTTCTGGCGGCGGGGCGGCGCACGCGGCAACTCCGGCGGGCGACACGGGCGCGGCCGCGGACGGCGGCTTCGGGCAGGAGGCGGTGCCGGCCTCTTCGCCGTGGACCGACCCCGGCGCGGCCGCGGCCTCGCAGGGCTTCGGCGAAGAAGGCGGCGCCAAGTCCGACTGGGCCGGCGGCGGCGACCAGGGCGGCGGTTGGGGCGGCCAGGACGCGACTCCCGCCGGCTACGACGACGCCGGCTCCTTCGACGACGGCGGCGGCGGCTACGACGAAGAGATCTGACGCCCCGCCGGGTTGAACGCGCCGCCCCGCCGCTCGACGCGCGGCGGGGCGGCGTGACGGCCGCCTGCTCCCGCGCTTAACCTGCCGCTTTCCTGCGAAGGGCGGCGGGTCGGCATGGCACCGAGGGTGGACGGCTTCGAGGGCGACGCGGCGTTGCCGGCACGGGTCGATGTTTGCGTCGTCGGCGGCGGCGTCATCGGCGTCATGGCCGCGCTCACCTTGGCGGAGCGGGGCGTTTCCGTCGCGCTGGTCGAGAAGGGCCGCATCGCCGGCGAGCAGTCCAGCCGCAACTGGGGCTGGTGCCGCCGCATGGGGCGCGACGCCGCCGAGATACCTCTTTCCGTCGAGGCCCTCCGGCAGTGGGAGGGCATGGACGCGCGGCTGGGCGAGGCCACGGGCTTCCGCCGCGCCGGCGTGGTCTACCTCCACGAGACGCCCCGCCACGCCGCCGCGCATGAGGCTTGGCTGGAGCACGCGCGGCCCTTCCAGATCGAATCGAAGCTGCTGACGCCGGACGAGGTGCAGGCCCTGCTGCCCGGCGCCGCGCGGCGCTGGCACGGCGGGATGCACACGCCGGGCGACGGCCGCGCCGAACCTTCGATGGCGGTTCCGGCCATGGCGCGGGCCGCGCGACGGGCCGACGCCGCCGTCCTCACCGGATGCGCAGTGCGCGGGCTCGACCTCGTCGCCGGGCGCGTCGCCGGCGTGGTGACGGAGCGGGGGCGGATCGGCTGCGGCGCGGTGGTCCTCGCGGCCGGCGCTTGGTCGCGGCTGTTCCTCGGCAACCACGGGGTCGATTTCCCGCAGCTCAAGGTCCGCGGCTCGGTGCTGCGGACGGAGCCCTTGGAGGGGCTGCCGGAGCAGGCGGTCGGCGGGAACGGCTTCGCCTTCCGCAAGCGGCAGGACGGCGGGTACACGGTGGCGCACCGCGGCGGCAGCGTCGCGGAGATCGTGCCCGACAGCTTCCGCCTCATGTTCGATTTCCTGCCGGCGCTGCGCAAGCAGCGCGACGAGATCCGCCTGCGCGTCGGGCGCCGCTTCCTCGAGGAGGCGCGGCTGCCCCGGCGCTGGCCGCTCGACGCGCGGACGCCCTTCGAAGCGGTGCGCGTGCTCGACCCGGAGCCGATGGGGGGCATCCTCGACGAGGCGCGGGCCAACCTGGCGCGCGCCTTCCCCGGCTTCGCCGGGATGCGCGTGGCCGAGAGCTGGGCCGGGTTGATCGACGTGACGCCGGACGCGGTGCCCGTCATCTCGCCGGTGGCCGCCCTGCCCGGCCTCGTGCTGGCGAGCGGCTTCTCCGGGCACGGCTTCGGCCTTGGGCCGGGGGCCGGGCGGCTAGCGGCCGAACTCGCCACCGGAGCGCCGCCGGTGGTGGACCCCTCGCCCTTCCGGCTGTCGCGCTTCGCCCGCGCGGAAGCGCCGGACGCCGCCGCGCTGGCGGCCTGACGAGATGAGAACCAGCACAACGGGAGCCCTCGCCCATGCGCCTCCGGACGATCCTCGCCGCCGCGGCGGCGGCGCTCGCCGCTTCGTTGTTGCCGTCGCAAGCGACCGCCCAGCAACGCGGCGGCAGCGGCTCCGCGACCCTGGACGCGGTCCGCTCGCGCGGGGCGCTGAACTGCGGCGTGTCCGGCGAGATCGCGGGCTTTTCGCTGCCGGACAGCCGGGGCGTCATGCAGGGCATGGACGCGGACTATTGCCGCGCCATCGCCGCCGCGGTGCTGGGCGACGCCGGCAAGGTGCGCTTTTCCAACCTCTCGGCGCAGAACCGCTTCACCGCGCTCCAATCCGGCGAGGTGGACGTGCTGATCCGCAACACCGGCTGGTCGCTGACGCGGGAGGCCAACCTCGGCCTGCTGTTCGCCGCCACCAACTTCTGGGACGGCACCACCTTCATCGTGCGGTCGGACGCGGGCGTGTCCTCGCCCAAGCGGCTCGACGGCGCCGGGGTGTGCGTCCGGCCGGGCACCAGCACGGAGCTGGACGTGGCCGACTTCTT
Organism: Craurococcus roseus; assembly: GCF_039523795.1. Taxonomy (NCBI): domain Bacteria; kingdom Pseudomonadati; phylum Pseudomonadota; class Alphaproteobacteria; order Acetobacterales; family Acetobacteraceae; genus Craurococcus; species Craurococcus roseus. The sequence continues at coordinate 64,765 of NZ_BAAAFZ010000002.1, forward strand.
CCGCAGCAACCGACTCCGCTTCACGCCGGTGCTGATCGGGGGCGTGACGGAAGTGCAGGAGGCGTTCCTGTCCGGGCGCTGCGACGCCTTCGCCACCGACGCCTCGCAGCTCGCGGGCTTCCGCTGGCGGCTCGGGCCGGAGCGGGCGAGGCAGTACGTCATCCTCGGCGAGATGATCTCCACCGGGCCCTCGGGGAGCATGGTGCGCAAGGGCGACGACCGCTGGTTCGACGTGGTGCGCTGGGTCCATTTCGCGCAGGTCACGGCCGAGGCGCTGGGGGTGAAGGGCGCCGAACTCGCGAAGCACGCGGACAGCGCCGACCCGGACGTGCGGCGGCTGCTCGGGCGGCAGGGCGACCTCGGGCAGGCGCTGGGCCTCGACAACGCCTGGGCCTACGAGATCCTGCGGCAGGTGGGCAACTACGGCGAGCTGTGGGAGCGGCACATCACGCCGATGGGCATCGAGCGCGGGCGGAACGCGCTGTGGACGCAGGGCGGGCTGCAATTCGCGCCGCAGATGCGGTGAGGGACGGCGGCTGCCTCGCCCGTTTCACGCGCACCTAGCGGCCGGGTGGCAGGCGGATTTCGCAGCGCAGGCCTTCCGGCTCGAAGCGCAGGTCCGCGGCCACCCCGGACTGCGCCGCCAGCCCGTGCTGGAGCAGCCGCAAGCCGAAGCCGCGCCGGGTCGGCGGTCCCGGGACCGGCGGCCCGCCCCGCTCGATCCATTCCAAAAGGTGCGCGCCGCCGTCCGGATTCATGCCGCAGGAGACGGACACGTGGCCGTCGGGCGCCGACAGGGCACCGTGCTTGAGGGCGTTGGTGGCGAGTTCGTGCAGCGCCAGGGCCAAGGACAAGGCCTGCGCGGGTGGTAGCGGCGAATCCGACACGCAGGCACCAAGGTCCAGGCGCGCCTCGTCCCCGTCCGCGGTTGGGGTCAGCGCTGCGCGCACCACCTCCGCGAGTGGGGCACCCTCCCAGTCCTTCTGCGTGAGCAGATCGTGGGCGCGGGCCAGCGCAACCAGGCGCGCCTGGAACGCCCCCGTGAAGGCGGGCAGGTCGGCGGCGCCGCGCGCCGTCTGGAAAGCGAGCGACTGCACCACCGCCAGCGTGTTCTTGACGCGGTGGTTCAACTCGTTGGCCAGCAGCGTCCGCCGCTCTTCGGCCCGCTTGCGCTCCGTGATGTCGGCGAACACGCCCACCATCCGCGCGGGCCTGTCGCCCGCGCCCGGCAGGGCATCGCCGAGGCTGGCCACGGCGCGCTCGCCGCCGCCGGGCAAGGTGACGCGGTACTCAGTCTCCAGGCGCCGCCGGGCGGCGACGGCGGCCAGCGATTCGGCGAGTACGCGCTGCCGATCGCCGGGGTGGATGCGCTCGAACACTTCGTCGGCTCGGTTGCCCCAATCGGTGGCGAGGCCGAGGATTTCGCGGCTGCGCTCGTCGAGCACCGCGAAGCCGGTCGCGGTATCCCACTCCCAGGTGCCGAGCCGCGCCGCGGCCAGGGCCGCGCGGCGGCGCCCCTCGCTCTCGCGCAGCGCCGCTTCGGCCCGCAGGCGCTCGCGCACCACGGCCACATGGTTGGCGATCGTGCCGAGGAACTCCGCCTCCTCCTCGGAGAAGCGGGCGCGGATGCGCGAGCCGAACGAGATGGTCCCGAGGAGCCGGCTGCCGCCTGCGAGGAGCGGAAAGACCGCGTAGGCCCGGACGCCAAGTGCCCGCAGGGCCGCCGCCGCCGGGTCGCCGGACGCCCCTGCGTCGGCCAGGTGCACGGCGCGCCGGGCCTGCGCCGCCGCGCCGCACACGGCCTCGCCGAGAGCCAGCCGGGCGAACCCGGGCCGGGCTTCCTCCGGCACGCCGAAGCTGGAAGCGAGTAGGAGCCCGCAGTCCTCGCCCACGACGTAGCTGAAGGAGATGTCCACGCCGAACTCCTCCGACAGTTCGCGGAAGACCGGCCGCAGCACCTCGTCCGGGTCGGTTGCGCCCAGCAGCCCGGCCGCGGTGTCATTTAAGAGCCGCAGGCGGCGCTCGCGCCCGCGCAGCGCCTCTTCGGCCCGCCGCTGCTCCGTGCGGTCGCGCATGATCTTGAGTAGGCCGAGCGGCGGCGCGTCCGGCCCGGCCGCCGGGTCTCGCAGCGGCGTCACCAGCCCGCTGCTCCAGAAGCGCGAGCCGTCCTTCCTGACGTGCCAGCGCTCGTCGGCCGCGCGGCCCTCGGCCAGCGCCCCCGCCGCTTCGTGCTCCGGCGCCCCAGCCGCCCGGTCCTCGGGCGTGAAGAACGTGTCGGCCGGGCGGCCGACGATCTCTATTTCCGACCAGCCGAGCAGCCTTTCCGCGCCCGCGTTCCAGGTGACGACGCGCCGGTTGAGGTCCGTGGCGAGGATCGCGTAGTCGGTGGCACTGTCGAGCAAGAGGCGAAGCCGCTCTTCGCTGGCGCGCAGCGCCGCCCGGCTGGCCGCGAGGTCCGCGTTGGCCCGGAGCAGCGCCTCGTTGTCCGGTCCGCCCGCCGCCGTCCCGCCGACGTGCGGCTCCCCGACGCCGGCGAAGGCCGTGGCATCCGTGTGCCCGTCCCGCTCGCCCGGGGGTCCGGCCGCGTGCGGCGCGGCGGCGCACCCGGCACCGCCACGCGCAAGCGCTTGCCGCAGCGCTGCGACCTCGGCCTCAAGCTCGGCAACTCGGCGGACGGGACCGTCTGGCTGGTCCTGCCGAGCCGCGCTGGGAACGCGGCCGATCATCCCGGCGTTTGTGTTGGGCGCGAGCGCACGAGGGAAAGAGACCCTTTTGTCTTCAACCTCAACACGTCCCCGCCCGGAGCGTTCCCGTGCACATTTATGCCGCGGCCGCACGTGTCGGACGGTGCCTGCCCCGCGCTAGGGGCGGGCGGCGGTACCCTGGCGGACCTGTCCATTCAAGGGGCTACGTTTCCCGAGCCCCAGGCCATTGTCCGAGACGTGATCGGGCCATGCGCCCTCAGCGATCGGCCGTCTCGCGTCTGAAGCGAACCGCCGGTCGGTCTCGATGGCCGGTGATGCCGTGGCGCCTGCCCCGAGCCGTCCGCGGCGCGGCGCGCCCACCCCCGTCGCGCGCGTTGACGGAAGGGCTCTCTGGACGCAGCTTCTCCGGATGCATGCCGACCAGACCTCCGCGGCCACCGCGCACGGCCGGGGCCGCGACATCCGTATCTGCGCCCTGATCGGCACCGGGCATTTCCTTAGCCACTTCTACATGCTGTGCCTGCCGCCGTTGTTCCTGTCCTGGCGCGACGAATTCGGGGTGTCCTATGCGGCGCTCGGCCTCGTGGTGGCGTTGATGAGCGGTACCACGGCAGCCTTGCAGACGCCGGTGGGGTTCTGGGTGGATCGGTACGGGGCGCGGCCCTTCCTGGTCGGCGGCACGCTTCTGATGGCGCTGTCCGTCGCAGCGATGGGGCTGGCGCCGGGGTTCTGGATGATCCTGGTGCTCGCCGTCCTTTCGGGGGTGGGAAACAGCGTCATCCACCCGGCGGACTACGCCATCCTCGCGGGCAGCATCGACAAGGGCTTCATGGGCCGCGCCTTCGCGCTGCACACCTTCACCGGCAACCTCGGCTTCGCCCTGGCGCCGCCGACCATAGCCCTGATGCTCCACTTCATGGACTGGCGCGCGGCGCTGTTGCTCGTGGGACTGCTCGGGGTGCCGGTGGTGGGCGCGATCTTGTTGCAGAGCCGGGTGCTGCACGACCAGCCGAAGGCCCGGAAGCAAGAGACGGGGCCGACCGGGCGGGCGCTGCTGCTGAGCCGGCCGATGCTGCTGTTCTTCGCCTTCTTCCTCCTGTCCTCCATGGCCGGGTCCGGCGTGCAGGCTTGGCTGGTGACGGTGCTCGGCAAGCTCTGGGGGACGCCGGTGCTGGTCGCGTCCTCGGCGCTCACCGGGTACATGGTGGGCGCCACGGCGGGCACGCTGGTCGGCGGTTGGATGGCCGACCGGATGCGGCACGGCGGCCTGTTCGGCGCGGTGGTGCTGTTGACGCTCGGGGCCATGGCGCTGCTGCTGCTGCCGGGGCTGGTGGCGCTGCCGGACGCGCTGCTCTCCGCCGTCGCGGTGTTGGCGGGGCTGGCGCTCGGCACCTCGCGGACGCCGCGCGACGTGATGCTGCGGGACGCTTCGCCGCCGGGCGAGGTCGGCAAGGTGTTCGGCTTCGTCTCCGCCGGGCTGCCGCTCGGCTCGGCCATCACGCCGGTGCCGCTCGGGCTGCTGATCGACTTCGGCTACCCGCATCTGGTGCTGCCGGTGGTGGCCGGGTTGCTCGGCCTCTCCTTGCTCTGCGCCGGCGGGGCGGAAGGCGAGGCGCGGGCGGGGCGGCGGGCGCGGGCCCCGGCGGTGGCGCCGGCCGAGTAGGGTTGTCCGCGCTCGACCAATTCCTGCGCTGGCTCGACCTCGCGGGCATCGCCGTGTTCGCCGCCTCCGGGGCGCTGGTGGCGTCGCGGAAGCGGATGGACGCGGTCGGCTTCGTGGTGGTGGCCGCCGTGACCGGCCTCGGCGGCGGCACCTTGCGGGACCTGCTGCTCGGGCGGACGCCGGTGCTGTGGCTGCGGGCGCCGGAGCCGCTGGCGGTGTGCGCCGCGGCGGCGCTGCTGGTGTTCTTCACGGCGCACTTGGTCGAGAGCCGGTTCCGCGCCTTGCTGTGGGCGGACGCGGTCGGGCTGGCGCTGTTCGCCGTCACCGGCGCGGAACTGGCGCTGATCTCCGGCGCCGACCCTTGGGCCGCGGCGCTGCTGGGCGTGGTTTCGGCCTGCTTCGGCGGCATCGTGCGCGACGTGATCTGCGACGAGGTGCCGCTGATCCTCCGCCGGGAGATCTACCTGACGGCGGCCGGTGCCGGGGCGGCGGCCTTCGTGTTGCTGCGCGTGGCGGGCGGCGCCGGGCGCGGCGCGGCGGTGGCGGCCGGGGTGGCGGTGGCCTTCGGCATCCGGGGGGCGGCGCTGCTGCGAGGCTGGTCCCTGCCGCCCTACCGGGCGCGGCCTGGGCGGGCGTATCCGGAGGACGACGACGGCGCCGGCGGCCGTGGACGGTGATCCGCGCGCTTGCCCGGCGCGGCGGGCGCGCCAGATGGAGGGCATGACCCGAACCACCACCGGCGCACCCCACCACACAGCCCTCGTCACTGGCGCCACCAGCGGCATCGGCGAGGCCTTCGCCCGCGCCCTACCCGCGCGGACGGACCTGCTGCTCACCGGGCGCGACGCGGCGAAGCTGGACCGGCTGGAGGCGGAACTCCCCGCGGCCGGGCGCCGGGTGGAGACGGTGGCGGCCGATCTGGCGACGGACGCGGGGCTCGACGCGGTGTCGGCGCGGGCGGAGGCGTTCGGTGTGGACCTGCTGATCGCCAACGCCGGCGTCGGGCCCTTCGGCGACTTCCTCCAGGCGAGCGAGGAGTCGTTGCGCCAGACGGTGGCCGTCAACGTCATGGCGCCGGTGGTGCTGACGCGGCGGCTGCTGCCCGGGATGCTGGATCGCGCCAAGGCGGCGCGGCGGCGGGCGGGCCTGATCGTGGTGTCCAGCAACGCGGGTTTCGTGCCGGTGCCGCGCTTGGCCGCCTACGCCGCCAGCAAGGCCTTCGACCTGTCCTTGACGGAAGCGCTCGCGGCGGAGCTGGCCGGGGAGCCGGTGGACGTGCTGGCGCTGTGCCCGACGGCGACCCGCACGCGCTTCGCGGCGCGGTCCGGCTTCGGCGGCGGCAATCTGCCGGGCGCCGAGGACCCCGCGGACGTGGCGCGGGCGGCGCTGGGCGCCCTCGGGCGGATGCGGACGCTGGTGCGCGGGCCGTTGAGCGGCTTGCTCCTGAGCGGTCCCGCCTTCGCCCGCGCGGCCTTGGCGCAGACCTTGGCGTTGGCGCTGCCGCGGCGGTAGGGCGGCGTTCGCTCCGCGGGAGGCCCGCTCGCCGCGCTGCGTTCTGGAGGTGGCGACCCGGTCCGAAACGGGGTGAGCCGGGTTGGGAAGCGGGCGCCGGGGCGAGCGCGCCCGGCGGGCAGGCGTCGGGCCGCGCCCGCGCCGGTGGACGCCGCCGCGCTCCGCTTCCTCGGGCGGCGGTTCGGTCCTGACCGCTGCCGCCGCGCCGTTCCGGTGGTCGTGCGGGCGGAACCGCGGTGGCCGCCGGCCTTTCTTCTCGCCATGCGCGGGGAACCGGCCGCGCGGCGCGGGCGGGAGGCGTGATGGAAGGGCTTTGGGCATCGTTCGGCATCGGCTTCGTGGCCGGGCTGCGCAGCATGACGGCCGGCGCCGCGCTGAGCTGGGCCGCCTCGCTCGGGCGGACGCGGACCGCGCTGATCCCGGCCGGCCCCGGGCCGCGCGGCCTCCTCACGGCGGCGGCCCTGGCCGAGATGGCCGGCGACAAGATGCCGTTCGCGCCCGACCGCCGCATCGTGCCGTCGTTCCTGGTGCGCCTCGCGCTCGGCGCGGCCGGTGGCGCGGCGCTGGCCGGGCGCGGTGCGTCGGAGACGGACGGCGCCTTGGCCGGGATGGCCGGGGCTGTCGCGGGCACCCTGCTGGGCCGTGGGGCGCGGGGTGGCGAGCCGCTCTCCGATGGGGGCTGGGCGCGGGGGCTGGCGGAGGACGCGGCGGCGGCGGGGCTCGCCGCGGCGCTGGTGAGTTCGGCGATGCGGCGCGGCCGGGTCTAGACCCGTTCCGGCCTGACCTCGGCCAAGCCGGGATGGGCGCGGCGGCTCACCCCCTCGGCGTCATCGCCCGGGGCGAGCGCCGGCCGGCCCGGTCGAGCGCGCCGCCGCTGCCCGGGTACGCCGCTCCGGGCCGGGAACCGTTGCTTCATCCAAGCCCCTGGGATGCGGGGCGGCTGCCCAGGCGCGGCGCGGTCGATAAGCAGGCTCGCCCCTGTTCCTCCCGCAGCCATTCCACCGCCCCCTGCCCCGCGGCCGCGCCGGTGGCGAAGCAGGCTTGCAGGAGGTAGCCGCCGGTCGGGGCTTCCCAATCCAGCATCTCGCCCGCGGCGAAAACGCCGGGGCGGGAGCGCAGCATGAACCGCTCGTCCACCTCGCCCCAGCGCAGGCCGCCGGCGGAGGAGATGGCGCCGGCGATCGGCTCGGGTGCGGTGAGTCGGAGGGGCAGTGCCTTGACCAACCGGGAAAGCGGCTGGTCGTGGCGGCCATTGTGGAGGGCTTCTTGCACCAGCCCGACGGCGACCGGCGGCAGGCCGGCGGCGCGGCGGAGGTGGTTGGACAGCGACAGGGAGCCGCGCGGTCCGTCCAGGCGGCGGGCCAGCGCATCAGGGGCGAGGTCCGGGCGCAGGTCGAGCCGCGCCGTCGCGGCGCCCTCGGCTTCGATGGCGTTGCGCAAGGGCGCGGACAGGGCGTAGACGGCGCCGCCTTCGATGCCAGTCGCGGTGACGACCGCTTCGCCGCGCTGCCGCCGGCCACGGAATTCCAGGGCGATGCGCTTCAGCGGCGCGCCTTCGAAGCGGCGGCGGAAGGTGTCGGACCAGGCGCAGCGGAAGCCGCAATTGGATGGGCGGAAGGGCGCGACCGCGGCGTCCGGCAGCAGCGCCGGCCACGCGCCGTCCGAGCCGAGCCGCGGCCAGGACGCGCCGCCGAGCGCCAGCACCGTGGCGGCGGAGCGGAACGAAGCCGGGCCATCCGGCGTGTCGAAGCGGAGGGCGCCATCGGCGTCCAGGCCCGTCCAGCGGTGGCGCGGGCGGAGGGCGACGCCGAGCGCCGCCAAGCGGTTCAGCCAAGCGCGCAGGAGCGGCGACGCCTTCATCGCCCGCGGGAAGACGCGGCCGCTGGAGCCCACGAAGGTCGGCTGGCCCAGGGCTTCGCACCACGCCACCAGGGCCTCGGGCGGGAAGGACTCGACCACCGGGCGCAACCGCTCCGCCGCTCCGCCGTAGCGGGACAGGAAGGCCGGCAGCGGTTCGGAATGGGTGAGGTTCAGCCCGCCGCGCCCGGCGATCAGCAGCTTGCGGGCGGGCGAGGGCATGCGATCGAACACCGTGACGGCGAGGCCGGCGCGCGCCATCGTCTCCGCGGCCATCAGCCCGGCCGGCCCGGCGCCGACCACCGCGACCGCCGCGGAGTCCGCCGGCGAACCGATCGCCGTGCCGCCCGTTGAGGCCGCGAGTTGCAACGAGGGAGATGATGCCATGGCGGACGGATTCCTGTCGGGGCTCGCGCGCCGCGTCTACGAGGCGCGCGACACGGCCGAGGACTACGGGCGCGACGCCGGGCGCCGCGTGCGCGACACGGCCGACCGGGCGCGCGACACGGCGGAGGAGTACGGCGACCACGCCCGGCGCCGCGTGCGCGACCGGGGCGACGACGCCCGCGGCGAGCTGCGCCGGCTGTGGTCGCAGATGGAGGACGTCGTGGAGCGCAACCTGGGCTCTTCGCCCAGGGAAGCGGCCCGCACCGTCGGCGGATACGCGCGCGAATACGCGGACGAAGGCCGGGAACTGGCCTACGACCTCGCCCACCAGATACGCGACGCGACCCGTTCGCGGCCCTTGGTGGCGATCGGCATCGCCGTCGCGGCCACCTTCGTCATCACGAGCCTCCTCAGCAGCAGCAGGCGGCGGTAGGATCGGGCCCGGCCCGGCCGCCACACCGGCGCCGGGCCGACCCCGCCAACTCGACTGGCGGGGTTCCGGCTCCCATATGGGGGAGCGCGATGAACCAGATAACGCCCGTCCAGTTCTTCCCGCCCCGGCGGCCGTCGCCGCCGCCGGCGCGGAGCCTCCAGGTGGTTTCCCCCTTCGAACCGAACGGTGACCAGCCGACGGCCATCCGCGACCTCGTGGCCGGCTTGCAAGGCGGGGAGCGGGACCAAGTGCTGCTCGGCGTCACCGGCTCGGGCAAGACCTTCACCATGGCCAAGGTGATCGAGGCGTTGCAGCGCCCGACGCTCGTGCTCGCCCCGAACAAGACCCTGGCGGCGCAGCTCTACGGCGAGATGAAGGCGTTCTTCCCGGAGAACGCGGTGGAGTACTTCGTTTCCTACTACGACTACTACCAGCCGGAGGCCTACGTCCCGCGCACGGACACCTACATAGAAAAAGACGCGCAGATCAACGAGCAAATCGACCGGATGCGCCACTCCGCCACGCAGGCGCTGCTGGAGCGGGGCGACGTCATCATCGTGGCGTCGGTGTCGTGCATCTACGGCATCGGCTCGGTGGACACCTATTCGCGCATGGTGGTCCGGCTGGAGCGCGGCGGGCGGATCGAGCGCGACACGCTGGTGCGCGGCCTGGTCGAGCAGCAGTACCGGCGCAACGACAGCTTCTTCGCGCGCGGCACCTTCCGCATCCGCGGCGAGACGGTGGACATCTGGCCGGCGCACCTGGAGGACCGGGCTTGGCGCGTGAGCCTGTTCGGCGACGAGGTGGACGGCATCCGCGAGTTCGACCCGCTGACCGGCGAGGTCACGCAGGAGCTGGAGCGCGTCTCCGTTTACGCGAACAGCCACTACGTCACGCCGCGGCCGACGCTCCAGCAGGCGATCAAGAGCATCAAGGCGGAGTTGCAGGAGCGGCTCAAGGAGCTGGAGGCGGAAGGCAGGCTGCTGGAGGCGCAGCGGCTCGGGCAGCGCACGCAATTCGACATCGAGATGCTGGAGACCACCGGCTCCTGCAAGGGCATCGAGAACTACAGCCGCTACCTCACCGGCCGGAAGCCCGGCGAGCCGCCGCCGACGCTGTTCGAGTACCTGCCGGAGAACGCGCTGCTGGTGGTGGACGAGAGCCACGTCACCGTGCCGCAGATCGGCGGCATGTACCGCGGCGACTACGCGCGGAAGACGGTGCTGAACGAGCACGGCTTCCGCCTGCCCTCCTGCACCGACAACCGGCCGCTGAAGTTCGAGGAGTGGGAGGCGTACCGGCCGAACACCGTCTTCGTCAGCGCCACGCCCGGACCGTGGGAGCTGGAGCGCACCGGCGGCACCTTCGCCGAGCAGGTGATCCGCCCGACCGGGCTGATCGACCCGGTCACGGAGGTCCGGCCCGTGGAGGGCCAGGTGGACGACCTGCTGGCCGAGTGCCGCGAGGCGATCCAGCGCGGCGGGCGTGTGCTGGTGACCACGCTCACCAAGCGCATGGCCGAGGACCTGACGGAGTACATGACCGAGGCGGGCATCAAGGTCCGCTACCTGCACTCCGACGTGGACACCCTGGAGCGCATCGAGATCATCCGCGACCTGCGCCGCGGCGCGTTCGACGTGCTGGTGGGCATCAACCTGCTGCGCGAGGGGCTCGACATCCCCGAATGCGTGCTGGTGGCGATCCTGGACGCGGACAAGGAGGGCTTCCTGCGCTCCTTCACCTCGCTGGTGCAGACCATCGGCCGCGCCGCGCGCAACGCCGAGGGACGCGTGCTGCTCTACGCCGACCGCATGACGGACAGCCTGCGCCGCGCCATCGAGGAGACGGAGCGGCGCCGCGCCAAGCAGCAGGCGTGGAACGCCGAGCACGGCATCACGCCGCAGACCATCAAGCGCCAGATCGCCGACGTGCTCCAGAGCGTCTACGAGCAGGACTACGTCACGGTGGAGGCGGTGGAGGGCGACTCGGCCGCCGAGTTCGTCGGCAAGGATCTGCGCGCCTCCATCGCCGAGTTGGAGAAGCGGATGCGCGCCGCGGCGGCCGACCTGGAGTTCGAGGAGGCGGCGCGGCTGCGCGACGAGATCAAGCGGCTGGAGGCGATGGACCTCGGGCTGGCGCCGAACCTCGCCGGGCGGTCGTTGCAGGCGGAGGCGCCCCGGCAGGTCGGGGCCAGGCCGAAGGGCGATTGGAAGCCGAAGCCGCTCGGCCCCGGGGGCGGCGGCTACGAGCCGGAGAAGCGGCGGCGCGCCGGCGGCGGCGGGCGGAAGCGCTAGCGCGCGATCGCCCCGGGCGGAGGAACGCGGGGCGCGGATCGCCGGGCCCACAACGGCCGGGCCTTTTCCTGCGGCGCCGGTTGAGCGCGTCCCGGAGTCGTGGCACCTCCTCCGCCCCGCCGCCGAACCGGTCCCGCGTCCTGGCCTTCCCGCCCGGACCGCGCGCCGCGTGCGCGCTCCGGGCATGGGAGGGCACCGGCTATGGACCTGAAGGTCACCTACATGACGCTGCCGGGCCGATCGAGCGGGCGGCGGCAGAATGTCGGCGACCGCATCATCCATCTGGGCGTGCGCAACATCATGCTGTGCGCCCTCGGGCCGCACGAGGCGCGGGAGGTCAACCTGGCCTCCAAGGATCCCGTGCCCGACGACACCGACGTGCTGGTCGTCTGCGGCACGCCGCAGATAGCGAAGATGCAGCCCGTCGTGGCCCCGGTCCGCCGCGCCGCTGAGGCGGCGGACGCGCCCGTGCCCGTGCGCCTCAACCTCGGCGCCGGCGCCGTCTACGTGGACGACTTCGGCGCGGACCGCGCCGGCCGCGACGCCGCCTTCGCCCAGTCGGTGCGGGAGGCGCCCGTGGCGGCGACCTATGCCCGGTACGCCGGCTTCCACCTCTGCACCACCCGCGACCTGGCCGCCACCGCGGCGCTGCGCGGCGTCGGCGTGCCGGCGCTGCCCCTGCCCTGCCCCGGCTTCTTCTCGGCCTTGTTCCAGCCCAGGCCGCTGCTGCGGCACGCGCGCCCCCTGGTGTCGGTGCTGAACGGCGGGGTCGGCATGTGGAACAGCGTCGCCGGCGACGTGCACGGCTTCTACGAGCGCCTCCGCGAAGCGCGCCCGGACGCCCTCTTCGTCGCGCACGACGAGGAGGATTGCGAGATGCTGGCCGACCTCGGCATCCCGCACGTCGCCTTCGAGGACGCCGACGAGCTGGTGGCGGCGCTCGCAGCGCACGAGCGGCTGCTGTCCGTGCGGGTGCACAGCGCCTTGCCCGCCTGGGCGCTCGGCCTGGACGTGACGCTGCTCGGCCTCGACCGCCGGGCGCTGATCGGCGAGGATTTCGGGGCCTCCTTCCGGGTGCTGCCCCTGCGGAAGGAGGACGACCTCCGCAAGGGCTTGGCCGCGGTGGGCGGCGGCGCGCGCCCCGCGCAGGACGACGCCACCCGCGCCGCTTGGCTGGCGCGCCACCTCGACCTGTACGTCGGCGCGGTGCGCTCCGCCGTGGAGGCCGTGCTCGGCCCGCTGCCGCCGCGCGCGGACCCGGCCCGGCCGCCGGCGCCCGAACCCGCCATGCTCGCCGAGGCGGGCCTGTACCGGGCGCGCCTGTTCCACAGCACCGAACGCGAGTTCGGCGTCGGTGCCGACCGGCTCCGCAGCCACTACCGCGCCGAGCACCATGGCGACGAGATGGCCTTCGTCACGGACGGCGAGCAGCGCACGCTGGTTTACGGGCCTTACGTCACGATCCCGCGGGGCCGCTGGTCGGTGGAGTTGGAGATCTCCGCCGATCCGCCGCCGGGGACGCAGGAGCCGCCCCCCGGCCTGATGCTCAGCGTGACCAAGGGGATGCCCCCGGCGGTGCTGGCGCAGAACGGCATCGAGCCGGCGCCGGCGGGGGCGAGCTGGCCCTGGGCCTTCCCGATCACCTTCCGCAACCCGCGGGACACCGGGATGCTGGAAACCGTCGTTCGCAGCCCCGGCGGGCCGCTCGCCCCGGGTTGGCGCTTCCGGGTCGGCGGGCTGCGCTTCCGCCGCTTGGATTGAGGCGCGGCGGCTGGCGCCCGGTTCAGGCGGGATTGGCTTTGGAGAGGTACAGCATCGTCTCCTCGCCGCGCGCCAGCAGGCCGCCCGGCGAGCAGGGCGCCGTGCGCCCGTCGAAGTTGACCTCGCGCAGCGGGAAGAGGGCCGCCATTTCGGCCAGCATGCGGCGGGGGTCTTCGCAGCGGCGCGGGTTGAACTCCATCAGGATCTTGATGCCCGGGCTGCGCGCGATCAGGCGCTGCATGCCGCGCCACACCGCCTCCTCCGCACCCTCGACGTCGATCTTCAGGAAGTCCGCCCGGCCGGGGACAGCCTCGTCCAGCGTCACCATCAGCACCTCGTGCAGGGCGAAGCGCCCCCGGTCGAGGTCGGGCGGGATGTCGAGGTCGGGGCTCACCAGGTGCGCGTTCTTGGGGTCGCGCAGGGGCACCATCAGCCGCGCCGTGTCGCCGTTCCGGTCGCACACCGCCTCCGCCCGCGCTTCGGCGACGTGCCAGAAGCCGTTCAGCGCGATGTTCCGCTCCAGCAGTTCGGCCAGGCGGGGGTTGGGCTCGAAGGCGTGGACCTTGCCGCGCGGCCCCACCAGGTCGGCCAGCAGCAGGGTGTAGTAGCCGTGGTTGGCGCCGAGATCGAGCGCCACCTCCCCGGGCCGGACGTTGCGCCACACGAACTCGGTGATCCAGTACTCCCAGTACCCTTCGAACATGAGGTGCGGCACGAAGCCGGTGTCGCGCAGGTCCACGTACATCTTGTATTGGCCGAGCACGCGGCAGAGCGCAGTGGTCGGGTCCACGGGCACGACCATGCAGCGGGCGCGCATGGCGCCCTCGGCCGCGACGCGGTTGCCCAGCGCGCGGAGCTGGGCGGTGGTGACGAGGTCCAATCGGGAAGGCTCCATGACGGGGCAGGCGGCGGCCTTTGCGCGGCGACGCGCCTCGCGGCGCCGGCGCAAGCCTAGGGCAAGGGGCCGCGGGCCGGAACCGGCGCGGCGCTTGCCGCCGGGGGCGCGGCCGCCTACAGGGCCGCAATGCTGACGCCCGCCGCGCCGCTCGCGGACGCCATCCCGGCCTCGATTCCACGCGCGGCGCTCGTCACCGGCGGCGCGAAGCGCCTCGGGCGCGCCATCTGCCTCGCGCTGGCGGGGGCGGGCTTCGACGTCGCGGTGCATTGCGGCTCCAGCGCCGCCGAAGCGGAAGACACGGCGGCAGCGGCGCGCGCGCTCGGCCGCCGCGCCGCCGTGGTGCGCGCCGACCTGTCGCAAGAGGCCGAGGTGGCGGCGTTGCTGCCGGGCGCCGTGGCGGCGCTGGGCGGGCGGTCGATCGGCGTGCTGGTCAACAACGCCAGCGTCTTCGAGCGCGACGAATGGGACGACGCCACGCGCGGGAGCTGGGACCGGCACATGGAGCCGAACCTGCGCGCCCCCTTCGCGCTGACCCAGGCCTTCGCGCGGGCGCTGCCCGTCGATGCGGAGGGCGTCGTCGTCAACATGCTGGACCAGCGGGTGTGGTCGCCGACGCCGCACTTCATGTCCTACACCTTGTCCAAGGCGGGGTTGTGGTCGCTGACCCAGCAGTTCGCCCTGGCGCTGGCCCCGCGCATCCGGGTGAACGGCGTCGGCCCCGGCCCCGCCCTGCCGAGCCCGCGGCAGAGCGCCGAGCAGTTCGCGCGGCAGTGCGCCTCGGTCCCGCTCGGCCGCGGCACCGGCCCGGAGGAGGTGGCGCGCGCGGTGCTGTGCATCCTCGCCCTGCCGGCGATGACGGGCCAGATGATCGCGCTCGACGGCGGGCAGCACCTGCAATGGTCCCCCGCCTCGGGCGCGTCGGGCGCCCTGCCGGAATGACCATGACGCCCGATGCCGCCGCCGGCCTCCGCGTCGTGTTCGTGCGCGGGCTGGAGTTGAGGGCGCTGCTCGGCGTCCACCCGCATGAAAAGGCGGCGCCGCAGCGCGTGGTGGTGGGGGTCGAATTGGCGGTGCGCGACGAGGCCGCGCCTTCCGGGGCGGGCGAGGACGACCTGCAGCGGACGGTGGATTACGGCTCGGTGGTGGCCGCGGCCCGGTCCATAGTGGCCGAGGGCCACACGCTGCTCGTAGAAACCCTGGCCGAAAAGATCGCCCTGGCGGCCCTGGCGGACCGGCGGGTGGTGCGGGCGCGGGTCTCGGTCGAGAAGCCCGACGCCTTTCCGGAAGCGGCCGCGGTCGGCGTCACCGTCGAGCGCGTACGCGACTGAGGCGGTTCCGTTACACGACTTGTCCACCGTTGTCACAAATCGGTGAACACGCGTTCGGGTGCTAGCCAGGAAGTTTGAAAATGGTCCGCCAACATTAGCGCGATCCCGTACGGCTTTGAAATCGTATCGCTTGCCCCGCTGCCTCTTTTGCGGGCAAGGCGACAGGGCGCTTACAGCCGCACGACACCCGCCCCGGTCACCGCCATCCATCCACAGAGTTTTCCACAGGATCGGTGGAGAACCCCGCCTTGCGGTGCATTCCGGCGCACCCCTAATCGCACGGCATGACCGACGCCGAGATGGATGCCCCCGGTCCGCCGCCGATGCAGGGCCTCCAGGTCATCGAAACGGCGCTGGCCACCCTGCCCTTGTCGCCGGGCGTGTACCGGATGCTCGACGCCAAGGGCGACGCCCTCTACGTCGGCAAGGCGCGGGCGCTGAAGCGGCGCGTCGCGGCCTACACCCAGCTTTCGCGGCTGCCGGAGCGGCTCCGGCGCATGGTCCACGAAACGCGGCAGTTCGAGGTCATCACCACCGGCAGCGAAGCCGAGGCGCTGCTGCTGGAGGCGAACCTCATCAAGCGGTTGCGGCCGCGCTACAACATCGTCCTCCGCGACGACAAGTCGTATCCTTGGCTGGTGCTGACGGAAGACCACCCCTACCCGCAGATCACCAAGCACCGGGGCGAGCGGCGCAAAGGCGCGAGCTATTGGGGGCCGTTCGCCTCCACGTGGGCGGTGAACCAGACGCTCACCGCCTTGCAGCGGGTGTTCCTGCTGCGCTCCTGCCGGGACACGGTGTTCGACAGCCGCGACCGCCCTTGCCTGCTTTACCAGATCCGCCGCTGCTCCGGCCCATGCGTGGAGCGGATCGGCAAGGAGGATTACGCCGACCTGGTGCGGCAGGCGAAGCAATTCCTTTCGGGCGAGACGCCCTCCATCCAGAAGAACCTCGCCCGCGAGATGGAAGAGGCGGCCGAGCGCCTGGAGTTCGAGCGCGCCGCCGCGCTGCGCGATCGAATCCGCGGCCTGACCCACGTGCAGGGCCGAGACCGCATCAACATGGAAGGGATCGGCGACGCCGACGTGGTGGCGCTGCACCAGCTCGCCGGGCAGACCTGCGTGCAGGTGTTCTTCTTCCGCGGCGGCCGCAACAACGGCAACCGGCCGTTCTTCCTGAGCCACACCAAGGATCAGGACACGCCCGAACAGGTTTTGGGCGCCTTCCTGGCCCAGCTCTACGACGATCTGCCGCCGCCCCCCCTCGTCCTCACCAGCCACGAACCGCCGGATTGCGGCCTGCTGGCCGAGGCGCTGACGATCAAGGCCGGGCGGCGCGTGCAGATCCACCGACCGCAGCGGGGCGACAAGCGCGCCGCGGTGCAGCACGCGGCGACCAACGCCCGCGAGGCGCTGGAACGCCGCATGGCGGAGGGCACGGCGCAGGAGGCGCTGCTCCAGGGCGTCGCGCGCTTGTTCGACCTGCCGGCGGCGCCGGAGCGGATCGAGGTCTACGACAACAGCCACATCCAAGGCGCCAACGCCTACGGCGTGATGGTGGCGGCCGGGCCGTCGGGCTTCCTGAAGAACGCCTACCGCAAGTTCTCCATCCGCGGCGACATCAAGCCGGGGGACGACTTCGCCATGATGCGCGAGGTGTTCGAGCGCCGTTTCGGCCGCGCGCTGAAAGAGGACCCCGAGCGCGAGAGCGGCTCCTGGCCCGACCTGGTGCTGATCGACGGCGGCGTCGGCCAACTCAACGCGGCGCGGGAGGTGCTGTCCGAGATCGGCGTCCACGACGTGCCGCTGGTCGCCGTCGCCAAGGGGCCGGACCGGGACGCCGGACGGGAATGGTTCCACCAGAACGGCCGGGCGCCGTTCCAGCTCCCGCCGCGCGACCCCGTGCTCTATTACTTGCAGCGGCTGCGCGACGAGGCGCACCGGTTCGCCATCACCACCCACCGCGCCGGCCGCTCCAAGGCGCTCACCCGGAGCGAGTTGGACGACATCCCCGGCGTCGGCACCGCCCTCAAGCGGCGGCTGCTGAACCATTTCGGCTCCGCGCGCGGCGTGCGCAACGCGTCCTTCGAGGACCTGGAGAACGCGCCCGGCGTCGGCCCCGCCGTCGCACGCCGCGTTTACGGGCACTTCCACCCCGACGCCGGCCCTCACGACACCCTGCGCGGCGCGGCGGCGCTGACAAGCCCGGCGGCGCCGAAGTCCGTCCGCGACATCGTCCCCACCGCAGCGGGGACGGCGGGCGGAGAGGCGCCGGAGACCTGACCGCGGCGCAAAAAGTTGGTGCGGAGCGGGCCGAAATCGGGTCCAAGGGAGCCGGGAGCGCCGATCGCCATCCAGACATGCCCACCGACCTGCCCAATCTCCTGACCCTTTCGCGCATCGCCGCCATCCCGTTGCTGGTGGCGTTGGTCGCCTTGCGGCACCCGTGGGGCGACGTTTTCGCGTGCGTCGTGTTCTCGGCCGCCGCGATCACCGATTATTTCGATGGCAAGATCGCCCGCGAGCGGCGCACGGTGAGCGGCTTCGGCCGGATGCTCGACCCAATCGCGGACAAGCTGCTGGTCGGCGCGGCGCTTATGCTGCTGGCGGGCATGGGGCGCTTGTCGGACGCCGCGCTCTACCCCGCCATCGTGGTGCTGCTGCGCGAGATCCTGGTGTCCGGCCTCCGAGAGTACTTGGCTGGCATCCGCGTCGGCCTGCCTGTGACCAGGCTCGCCAAGTGGAAGACCGGGCTCCAGATGGGCGCGCTCGGCACCCTGCTGGCCGGCGACACGGCGGCGATGGCCCTGCACCTCTCGTTCCTCCCCGTGTCCCTGATCGGCGAAGCGATGCTCTGGGCGGCGGCCGCGCTCACCCTCGTAACCGGCTGGGATTACCTGACAGCCGGGCTGCGCCACGCCGCCGAGCACGACGCCGCGGCGCGCGAGCCACCGCCGCCGGCCAAGCGCGACCCGGAACCGCTCCGCCCTTGAGGCGGCGGCGGCAACGGCCCATCCTCAGGGTTGAAGCCCGACCTGACCGGGCGGCAGGAGTTGATCATGCGGCGGAAACTCGGACAGGGGACGGCGCTCCTGGTCTCCGTGGC
Source organism: Craurococcus roseus (assembly GCF_039523795.1). NCBI lineage: Bacteria > Pseudomonadati > Pseudomonadota > Alphaproteobacteria > Acetobacterales > Acetobacteraceae > Craurococcus > Craurococcus roseus. The sequence goes on from NZ_BAAAFZ010000002.1 coordinate 82,708, forward strand.
GGCCTTAGGCGGTTGCAGTTGGGTCAACCCGGCCCTCACCAGCGAAGCCGACGCCGGGTTCGGCGCGCCCTTTCTACTGCCGTGGAGCGACACCCGGACGGTCGCGCTGGCGGACAGCTACACCGTCCGGCGCATCCGCGGCGCCGAGGGCCTGCCGGTCGACGAGCGCCTCCAGGTGGACCCCGGCAACGTGTGGCCGGCGGAGGAAGCGCCGCGCGCGACCCTGGCCAATCCCGACGCCGCCCTCCGCGGCGTCCCGCCCTGGCGCCCCGGCGAAGGGAGGAGCCCCCGGGACCTGCCGATCGACGAGCGCCCCGGCGGCCCGTTGGTCCAGCCGCGCGCCGATGCGGCGCCGGCGGATCGCGGGCCGCCGCCCCGCCGCCGCGGCGCGTCCTCGCCGCCACCGCCGCTCCTGGAACAGCCGGAGCCGGACCGGGTGCAGGTGCTGCCGGTCCCGCCAGGCGCCTACTCGCCCCCGCCGCGCCGTTCGGACGGCCAAGTGGTGCTCACGCCGGGCGGCCCCGTCGTGACGGGCGGCGGCACCGACCGCATCCAGAGCTTCACAACGCCCGGCGGCGGCGGCGGGGTGATCCACCGCGACGGCAACACCACCACCGTCGTCCCCTCCGGCGGCCTGCCGCAGACCTTCCCGACGCCGAGGTAGCGCCGCCGTGCAGGTGCTCTACTTCGCTTGGGTGCGGCAGAAGGTCGGCGTCGCGGAAGAGCGGGTTTCCCCCCCGCCGGAGGTGGCGGACGTCGCCGGGCTGGTGCGCTGGCTGTCCGGGCGCAGCGCCGGCCACGCCGCGGCGTTCGAGAACGCCGGCGCCATCCGGGCGGCGGTGAACCAGGAGTTCGCCGCGCCCGACCGGCGCCTTTCGCCCGGCGACGAGGTGGCGTTCTTCCCGCCGGTGACGGGCGGATGACCGGCGCCGTCCCCGCCACGCCCCGCGTCCGGGTGCAGGAAGCGCCATTCGACCTCGCCGCGGAGAGCACGGCGCTGACCGCCGGGCGCGAGAATGTCGGCGGGGTCGCCTCCTTTGTCGGGCTGTGCCGCGCCGACGACGGCTTGGCGGCGCTGGCGCTGGAGCACTACCCGGGCATGACGGAGCGGGCGATCGCCGGGATCGCCGCCGAGGCCTGTTCGCGCTGGCCGCTTTCGGGCTGCACCGTGATCCATCGCGTCGGGCGCTTGCGGCCCGGCGAGCCCATCGTGCTGGTGCTCACCGCGTCGGCGCATCGGGGGGCGGCGCTGGAGAGCTGCGCCTTCCTGATCGATTGGCTCAAGACCGGCGCCCCCTTCTGGAAACGCGAGGAGTTCGCGGACGGACGGGAGCGCTGGGTGGAGGCCAAGGCGGACGACGACCGGGCCGCCGCGCGCTGGGCCCGCGCGACCGGGGAGGCGCCCGCCGCTTGAGCCACGGCCTCGACCTCGGCCCCATCGCGCGCGTGGAACTGGCCTGCCGGGATCTGGGCCGGCAGCGCGACTTCTACGCCCGCATCCTCGGCCTCCCCGCCGAGCGCGGCAACGAGGCGCGGTTCCGCATCGGCCAGCTTGAACTGGTGCTCCGCCCGCGCGGCGACGCGCTGTTCCCGCGGTCGGAGGAGTCCCGGCCGGCGCCGGAGGTGGGCGCGCTGCTCGCCTTCCCCGTGCCGCCGGACGAGTTGGACCGGTGGCACCGGCGGATGCTCACCGCCCGCGTCGCCGTGCTCGACGCGCCCGGCCCGGCCGGCGCCGCGCCGCGGGTGCTGCGCGTGCCCGACTCCGAGGGCAACGTCATCGAGCTGTTCGCGCAGCCCTGATGGGGCACCGAACCGCGCGGGCCGTCGCCGCCATCCTGGGAGGCGGGGCGATGCTGCTCTGGCCGGCTTGGCTCAACGGCTATCCTCTCGTCTTCGTCGATACCGCTTCCTTTCTGCACCAAACCGCCGCGTTTCCGCCGGTGTGGGACAAGCCGTTCGTCTACGGGCCACTGCTGCACGCCTTCCACTGGCGGTCCTCCTTGTGGCCCGCGGCGGCGGCGCAAACGGTCCTGCTGTCCTGGTTGCTGTGGCTCGCCGGGCGGATGCTGGCGGGACCGGGCGGCGGCGGGGCGCGCGCGCACCTGCTGCTGGTGGCGGCGCTCTGCGCCTTCACCGCCGCGCCCTGGTTCGCGGCGCTGCTGATGCCGGACGCGCTGGCGCCCGCGTTGGTGCTGGCCGTGGCGGTGCTGGGCTGGGGCGAACCGCGTCCGCTCGAACGGGCGGCGCTGGTGTCGGTCGCGGTGCTGGCGGCCGCGGCGCACCTGGCGCACCTGCCGCTCTTGGGCGCACTGCTGCTGGTGCTCGCCGGGTTCCGCCGGTGGCGGGGGCTGCGCGACGGCGCGGCGGCGCTCGCGGCGGCGACCCTGCTGGTGGTGGCCACCAACGCGGCGTTCCAGGGCCGGGCCGCGGTGTCGCCTTACGGCGCCGTGTTCGCCTTGGCGCGGTTGGTGGCCGACGGGCCGGCGGCGCGCACGATAGAAGCGCGCTGCCCGGACGCAGGCTGGCACATGTGCCGTTGGGCGGGGCGGTTGCCGACCGATTCGGACGAATTCCTGTGGTCGCCGGACGGGCCGGCCTGGGCGCCGCGGCTGGACGGGGCACGGCCCGGCGGGCCGATCAGCCTCGCCCCGGAGGCGGGCGCCATCCTGCGGGAAACCCTGGCGCGCGAACCTTGGGGCGTGCTGCGCGCGGCCGCCGGGAACACGCTCCGGCAGCTGCTCGCCGTGCGGGTCGGCGACACGTTGGTGCCGGACCACCTCGCGGTGTCGGTCGCGGAGGAGCTCGCGCGGGCGTTCCCGGCGGTGGAGGGCGCGCGCTTCGCCGCTTCGCTCCAGTTCCGCGGCGCGTTGCCGGCGGCCGCGTCGCCGTTCCTGTGGCTGCACCCGTTCGCGTTGCTGGCCGGGGCCGTCGCGCTGCCCTTCGCGGTGTGGCGGGCGTGGGCCGGGGGCGACGTGCGGCTGCTCGGCTTCCTGGCCTGCGTCGCCGCGGGCGTGCTGGCCAACGCGGCGGTGCTGGGCGCGCTCAGCGGGCCGCACGACCGCTACGGCGCGCGCGTCGCTTGGCTGCTGCCGCTGGCCGGGCTGCTGGCGTGGCAGCGGCTGCGGCGGCCGAGCGCCGGGGTCGGGCCGGCGGCTGTGCCCGCCGGGACCGCCGCGCCGTGATCCCAGCGGCCTTCGACCTTGCGGACGCCTTGCTGGTGTCCGCGATCTTCGCGCTCGGCGGGCTGGTGAAGGGCGTGGCGGGGTTCGGCTTGCCCACGGTCGGCCTCGGCCTGCTCGCGTTGAGCCGGCCCTTGCCGGAGGCGATGGCGCTGATGCTGCTGCCAACGGTCGCCACCAACGTCTGGCAGGCGTTGGCCGGCGGCGCCTTGCGGGCGGCGCTCCGCCGGCTGCGCTGGTTCCTGCTGGCGGCGGCGGCCGGGACGCTGGTGGCCGCGGGCAACATCTCCAAGGCGGACGCGGAGGTGCTGAGCGCGCTGCTCGGGGCCTTGCTGGTGGTGTCCTCGTCGTCGGCGCTGCTCGGGCCGCGCTGGCCGGTGCCTTCGCCCAGGCGCGAGCTCTGGCTATCGCCGGTGATGGGCGGAATCTCCGGCGCGCTGGCCGGGCTCACCGGCAGCTTCATCACCCCGGCCGCGCCCTGGCTCGCGGCGCTGCGCCTGCCCCCGGACGTGTTCGTGCAGGGATTCGGCCTCGGCGCGGTGGTGGCGACGGCCTGCCTCGCCGTGGCCTTGGCCGGGCAGGGCCTGTTGCCGCCGGGGCTCGGCCTCGCCTCCGTGGCAGTGGTGGCGCCGACTTTCCTCGGCATGGCGACCGGGCGGGGGCTGCGGCGGCGCTTGCCGGAAACGCGGTTCCGGCAGGTGGTGCAGTGCTGCCTGCTGGCGCTCGGCGCCTACCTCGTGGCGCGGAACCTGGGCTGAGCGGCGAGCCGTCCCCAGTCGCCGCGCCGTGCAGTTCCCCGCATGACGACACCGAAGCCCGCGTGGTCGCGGTGCCAAGCGCGCCCTAAGGGCCGCTTGTTCGCAGCGCATCGGCGCCCGGTGGACGGCGCTTCGCTCCTGAGAAGGACCACGGTCCCGGGGCGGACCGAGCGCCGACGGACCTCAGCCCTGGGCGCCCCTTTGGCGGGCCTTCGCCCTGCGGACATGCTTGCGCCAGCCCTTGGATTTCCGGGGCCGCTCGTCCGCCTTCCCTCCCGTGTCCGGGGAGGGGATGCGTTCCAGCGCACGGCGGGCGAGGCGGGCGGCCGCAGCCACGGGCTTGTTGATGACAGCACCCACCAGATCGGAAATGGCCGCCATGCCCGGATCGCCCTCGCTTGCGGCGCGAGCTCGAAAGCGCCGCGCCGCCGGAACGCGCCGCGCCTCCGGGCGGTTGCACGCGCTCGCGCGCGGCGGGATGCCGTCAGGCGCCGCGCTTGGCGACCTCCTCCGGCGACAGGCGGACCAGCGCCTCGTAGTCGCGCATCAGGGTCTCGGTGACCTTGCCCGGCGTGAAGGAGTGGCCGGCGATCTCGCGCACCGGCGTAACCTCCGCGGCGGTGCCGGCCAGGAACACCTCGCTCGCGTCCTTCATCTCGGCCTCGGCGATCGTGCGCTCCACCACCTTGATCTGGTGCTGCTTGGCCAGCCCCATGACCGTGCGGCGGGTGATGCCGTCGAGGAAGTTCACCGGCGTCGGGGTGTGCAGCTCGCCGCCCATGTTGAAGAAGATGTTGGCGCCGGTGGACTCGGCCACGTCGCCTTTCCAATCGAGCATCAAAGCGTCGTCGTAGCCCCCGTCCATGGCCGCGTGCTTGGACATGGTGCCGATCATGTAGAGTCCGGTCGCCTTGCTGGCGGTGGGCGCCGTGGAGGGGTGAGGCCGACGCCAGGGCGCCATGCACAGGCGCACGCCCTTCATCCGCTGCTCCACGCCGAAGTAGGCGCCCCACTCCCACACGGCGATCGCCAGGTGGACGGAGGTGAGCTGCGCCGCGACGCCGATCTCCTCCGAGCCGCGCCAGGCGATCGGGCGCACGTAGGCGTCCGTCAACCCATTGCGCCGCACCGTCTCGACGCAGGCGGCATCGATCTCCTCGGCGGCCCAAGGGATCTCGAAGCCGAGGATGCGGCCGGAGTTGAGGAGGCGCTCCGTGTGCTCGCGGAGCTTGAAGATGTTGCCCGAGTAGCACCGCTCGCCCTCGAACACCGCCGAGGCGTAGTGCAGGCCGTGGCTCAGGACGTGCAGCTTGGCTTCCCGCCAGGGGACGAACTCGCCGTCCCACCAGATCCAGCCGTCGCGGTCGTCGAAGGGCACCAGGGCCATGGGGCGTGACCTCCCGGTCGAGAGTGGCGAGTCCAAATTGTGGTCCGGAACCAGACGCGGCTAATTCGGCCGCCCGCGGACGCCGCACGCTAGAAGCGGAGCCGCGGATGTGTCAATGATGCTGACCGATCCAGGGACCGACCATGGCAGCCGTGCCGGACCGTATGGACCCGAGGCCCGCGTCCGCCGAACCGGCGGCGGGCGACGCGCGGGCGGGGGCGTCCGGCGCCGCTGCGGGGCGCTCCCTCCTGTTCCTCCGCGAGGAAGAGCTGCGGCTGGCGCAGGACCTGCTGTTCTTCGGCTACCGCGACTTCACCGCCGGCGCCGACGCCATCCTGGCCGAACTCGGCCTTGGCCGGGCGCACCACCGCGTGCTGCACTTCGTCGGGCGGAGCCCCGGCATCTCGGTGGGCGACCTGCTCGGCATCCTCGGCGTCACCAAACAATCCCTGGGCCGGGTGCTGACGCCCTTGGTCGAGGGGGGGCTCGTGCAGGCGTCGGAGGGGCGCAACGACCGGCGGCAGCGCCTGCTGTCCCTCACCCCCAAGGGAGTGGCGCTGGAGCGGATGCTGTTCGAACGCCAGCGCGAGCGGGTTGTGCACGCCTACCGCGAAGCCGGGCCGGCCGCGGTGGATGGCTTCCGCCGCGTGATGCGCGGGCTGATGGGACCGGACGCGCGGGCGCAAGTGGACCGGCTGGAAAGGGCGTCGTCCGCCGGCCAGGCCGCCAGCGGCCCGGCGGTCGGCGGCCGCGCGGCCGGCTGAAGGCAGGGTCGGAGGCGGGCATGGAGGCATCGCGACCACCACCGTCATCGCCGCCGCACACCCCGCCGCCGGCGGGCGACGCCGCCCACCTCCTGGTGGTGGACGACGACGCGCGGCTGCGCGCCCTGCTGCAACGCTTCCTGGCCGAGCAGGGCTTCCGCGTGTCCGCCGCCGCCGACGCCGCCGCGGCGCGGGCCGCGCTGGCCGCCATGTCCTTCGACCTCTTGGTGCTCGACGTGATGATGCCGGGCGAGAGCGGGCTGGAACTGGCGGAGGCGCTGCGCCGCGAGGGCCAGGAGGTGCCGATCCTGATGCTGACCGCCCGCGGCGCGCCGGACGACCGCGTCGCCGGCTTCGAGCACGGCGCCGACGACTACCTGCCCAAGCCCTTCGACCCGCGCGAGCTGGCGCTGCGCATCCGCACCATCCTCCGCCGCGCCGCGCCGCCCGCGCCGGCGGCGTTGCTGGCGCAGGCGCCGGTGCAGCTCGGCGCCCGCTGGTTCGACGCAGAGCGATCGGAACTGCGCGGGCCGGAGGGCACGGTGCGGCTCACCGGCGGCGAGGCAGCGCTGCTGGCGGCGCTGGCGCGGCGCCCAGGCGACGTGCTCAGCCGGGAGGAGATCGCGGCCGCGCTCGGGATGCCGGAAGCGGGCGAGCGCGCCATAGACGTCCAAGTGACGCGGCTCCGGCGCAAGATCGAGCCGGACCCGCGGGAGCCGCGCTTCCTCCACACCGTCCGCCACCGCGGCTACGTGCTGCGGCCGGGGTCTTGATGAGCGCCGCGGCTTCCGCCCCCGGCAAGACGGTCTCGCGCGCGGCGCGCTCCGTGGTGCCGCGCGGACTGCTCGGCCGCTCCATCCTCATCATCCTAGCGCCGATCCTGGTGCTGCAGGTGGTGGCCCTGTTGCTCTTCTACGGCGGGCACCTCGACGTGATCTCCCGCCGGCTGGCGGGCGGCGTGGCCGGCGACGTCGCCATGGTGGCGGAGCTGCTCCGGCGGGAGCCGCCGGAGAACCGCGGCTGGATCTTCCGCGAGGCGTCGTGGCGGCTGGACCTCAATCTCGCTTTCGAGGAGGGGGCACGCATCCAAGGCGGCCCGCGCCCCGCGAGCCTGCCCCTGCTGCCGCTGGAGGAGGACCTGGACCGGGCGTTGGCCGAGCGCGTCCGAGCGCCCTTCGACACCGACTGGCAGACGGACCCGCGCTCCGTCATCGTCCGGGTGCAATTGCCCGATGGCGTGCTGCACGTGGAAGCGCCGCGCAAGCGGCTGTTCACGGCGACGCTGTACCTGTTCGTGATCTGGCTGGTGGGCTCGGCGCTGCTGCTTTCGGCGGTGGCGGTGCTGTTCATGAAGAACCAGGTGCGCGCCGTTCGGCGGCTGGCCGACGCGGCCGAGGCCTTCGGCCTGGGCCGCGACATCGGGGCGATAAAGCCGGAGGGCGCCACGGAGGCGCGGCAAGCCGCCGCCGCCTTCAACCTGATGCGCGAGCGCATCCGCCGCTTCGTTTCTCAGCGGACGGACATGCTGGCCGGCATCAGCCACGACCTCCGCACCCCGCTCACCCGGATGCGTTTGGGGTTGGACATGCTGCCGCGCCACCCGGACACGGAGGAGGACGTCGCGGCGCTGGTCCAGGACGTGGAGGAGATGGAGCGGATGGTCGCCGCCTACCTCGCCTTCGCGCGCGGCGAGGGCACGGAGCAGGCGCGCCCAGCCGATCTGGTGGAACTGGTGCAGGACGCGGCCGCCAACGCCCGCCGCGCCGGGGCCGTGGTGGAGGTGCGCGCGCCGGACGGGCCGTTGGTGATGCCGCTCCGCCCGGACGCGGTGCGGCGGTGCCTCGGCAACCTGCTGGACAACGCCCGGCGGCACGCGCGGCTGATCACGGTCGCCGTCGACGCGGTGCCGCGGGCGGCGATGGCGGGCGGCCCGGGCGGCAACGGCGAAGGGGCGTACTGGGCGCAGGTGACGGTGGACGACGACGGGCCGGGCATCCCGGCAGCGGAGCGCGAGGACGCGTTCCGACCCTTCCAGAGCGGTGCCCCGGGCGGCACCGGCCTCGGCCTCGCCATCGCGCGCGACATCGTCCGGGCGCACGGCGGCGACATCATGCTGGAGCAGAGCCCGCTGGGGGGGCTCCGCGCGCGGCTCAGGCTGCCGGTGTAGCGGCCGGGGGCTGCGGCACGTAGCCGATCGCCTCCACCTCCAGCGCGCAGTCCATGGGCGTGCGGCCGGCCTGCATCCGGGTGCGCGTCGGCAGTGCCTCGGCGGAGGAGAAGTAGCCGCGGTAGATGCGGTCGAACGCCTCCTGCTGCCGCTGGTCCTTCAGCCAGACGATCACCTTGAGCAGGCAGTCCATGTTGGAGCCGGCCGCCTCCACCAGCGCCTTGAGGTGGTCCATGACGATGCGGACCTGCCGCTCGAAGGGCAGGTCCGGGAAAGGCGGCGGCGGTTCGCCGCGGGCGCGGGCGGCGCGGAGTTGCGCGCAGTAGTCCTCCTCGAAAGGCGGCAGGCCGGACACGTAGAGCATGTCGCCGTGCCGGACGCAGAGGTTGAACGGCCCGCCCGTTTCCGGAACCCCGGCCTTAATGATCCGCTTCTCCACGGCGCGTCCCTCCCCTTCGGTGCCGGAGCGATGCTAGACCGGCCGCGGAGGAGCGCACGATGCACCCGCCCGAACGCCGCCGCCCGATCGCCGTCCGCGCCGCCGAAGCGTCGGAGCGCGCCCGCCCGAGCCGATACCCGGCGGACCTCGTCGCCAAGATCGGCGCGCGGGAGAAGCGCCCGCTCGACGACCTGTTCGGCCTGGAGAACTTCGGCGTGAACCTGACGCGGCTCCCGCCCGGCGCCGCTTCCTCGCTCCGCCACGCCCACGCCCTGCAGGACGAGTTCGTCTTCGTGCTGGAAGGCCATCCGGTGCTGGTGACGGACGCCGGCGAGACGCCGCTCGCCCCTGGCATGTGCGCCGGCTTCCCGGCCGGCACCGGCGACGCGCACCACCTCGTCAACCGCGGCCAGGGCGACGCCGTGTACCTCGAAATCGGGGACCGCACGCCGGGGGACTCCGTCGCCTACCCGGAGGACGACCTGAAGGTGGAGCCGGGGCCTGACGGGCGGGCGCGCTACCTGCGCAAGAACGGCACCCCTATTTTGGAGAACCCCTGACATGCCGCTCCTGCTCGGCTGCATCGCCGACGACTTCACCGGCGCGACCGACCTCGCCAGCACCCTGGTCAAAGGCGGCATGACCGCGGTGCAGGTGATCGGCGTGCCCGGAGGCCCCTTGCCTGAGGCGGACGCGGTGGTGGTGGCGCTGAAGTCGCGCACCGCGCCGCCGGCGGTCGCGGTGGCGGAGAGCCTCGCCGCCTGCGAAGCGTTGCTGGCGGCGGGCGCCCGTCAGATCTTCTTCAAGTACTGCTCGACCTTCGACAGCACGGAGGCGGGCAACATCGGCCCGGTGGCGGACGCGCTGGTGCGGCGGCTGGGATGCGGCTTCGCCCTGGCGAACCCCGCCTTCCCGACCAACGGCCGCACCGTGTACCAGGGACACCTCTTCGTCGGTCCCGCCCTGCTCAGCGAAAGCGGCATGGAGAACCACCCGCTGACGCCCATGCGCGACGCCAACCTGGTGCGCGTGCTCGGGCGGCAGACGGACGGGGCGGTGGGGCTGGTGCCCTTCGCCACGGTGGAGGCCGGCGCCGCCGCCATCCGCCGCGCCATGACCGGGCTGAAGGAGGGCGGGCGGCGCTACGCGGTCGTGGACGCGCTGACCGACGCCCACCTCCTGGCGATCGGCGAGGCCGCCGCGGGGCAGGCGCTGATCACGGGCGGCTCCGGCGTGGCGATGGGACTGCCGGCCAACTTCCGGCGCGACGGCTCGCTGCCGGAGCGCGGCGACTCCGCCGCGGCGCTGCCGCCGATGGAAGGGCACGCGGCGGTGCTGGCGGGATCCTGCTCGCGCGCGACGCTCGGCCAGATCGGGCTGGCGCGGGACCACGCGCCGACCTTGGAGCTGGACGCGCTGGCCACGCCGGACGCGGCGGAGCTTGTCCGGCAGGCGCTGGACTGGGCGGCGGACAGGCTGGGCGCGGAGCCCATCGTCATCGCCGCGTCCGCGCCGCCCGACCGCGTGGCGGAGCTGCAAGCCAAGCTCGGGCGCGAGGCGGCGGGCGCCCTCGTGGAAGAGGCGATGGCGGGGATCGCGGAGGGGCTGGTGGCGCGCGGGGTGCGGCGCATGGTGGCGGCGGGGGGCGAGACCTCGGGCGCCGTGGTGGCGCGGCTCGGCGTGCGCTCCTTGCGCATCGGGCCGGAGATCGACCCCGGCGTGCCGTGGACCTACGCCGAGCCGGCCGGCCTGCACCTGGCGCTGAAGTCCGGCAACTTCGGCGCCCGCGACTTCTTCCTGAAGGCTTTCGAAGCATGAGCGCCGAATCCGAACTGCGGGATGCGATCTGCGCCCACGGCCGCCTGCTCTACGGCCGCGGCTACTGCGTCGGCAGCGCCGGCAACATCAGCGTCCGCCTGCCCGATGGCGCCGTGCTGATGACGCCGACCAACTCCTGCCTCGGCCGGCTCGACCCGGGGCGGATCAGCAAGCTCGACGCCTCCTGGCGGCACGTCTCCGGCGACCCTCCGTCCAAGGAGGTGTTCATGCACCGCGCCGTGCTCGGGTCGCGGCCGGAGGCGGGGGCGGTGGTCCACCTGCACTCGACCCACGCCACGGCCATCTCCTGCCTCGCCGTGCCGGGCGACCCGGCGCCGCCGATCCCGCCGCTGACGCCCTACTTCGTCATGCGCGTCGGCCGGCGCCTGCCGGTGCTGCCCTACTCGCGGCCGGGCGACCCGGCGATGGAGCCGGCCATCGCCGATGCGGCGAAGGGCGCGCGCGCCATGCTGCTCGGCAACCACGGGCCGGTGGTGAGCGGGAAGACGCTCGACGACGCGGTGTGGGCGGCGGAGGAACTGGAGGAGGCGGCGCGCCTCGCGCTCATGCTGCGTGGGCGGCCGGGCCTGCGGGTGCTGGACGCCGCCCAAGTGGACGACCTGCTCGCCACCTTCGGGTAGCGTCGGGGCGCCGGTCGCGAAAAGGGCGCCGCCCCTGCCGGGACGGCGCCCCTCTACGCCGGGATCGGCTAAGGGATTACTCGGAAGCGGAGCCGCTGCCGCTCTCGGATGTCGAAGCCGGGGCGGAGGACGCGGCGCGCTTCTTGGCGGCGCGGGTGGCGGCCGCCTTCTTCGCCGCTTCGGAGCGGGAAGAGGTGGCGGCGCTGACGGCGGCGGCCCGGCGCGGCGCGGCCTTGCGGGCGGTGGTCGTCGCCTTGCGCGCGGCCGGGGCCTTGCGGGCCGTCGTGGCTTTGCGGGCGGCGGGCGCCTTGCGCGCCGTGGAGGTCGCCTTCCGCGCAGCGGGCTTGCGGGCGGCGGTCGCCTTGCGGGCGGCGGGCTTGCGCGCCGTGGTCGCCTTGCGGGCGGTGGTCGCCTTGCGGGCGGTGGTCGCCTTGCGGGCGGCGGGCTTGCGCGCCGTGGTCGCCTTGCGGGCGGCCGTCGCCTTCTTGGCGGCGGGCTTGCGGGCCGCCGTCGCCTTCTTCGCCGCCGGCTTGCGGGCGGCGGTCGCCTTCTTGGCGGCGGGCTTGCGGGCCGCGGTGGCCTTCTTCGCGGCGGTGGCGCGGCTGCGCGCCGTGCCCTTGGAGGCGGAGCGGCGGCTCGTCGACATGGCCATCGCCTGGGCCTTCGGGGTCTCGGTGGTGTCGGTCATCGTGTCAGGATCTCCGTGGATGCTTCGAGGAACCGGCCGTGGCGGCGGCGTGCGCCGGCGGGCCGTGGTGGGGCAGGCTCGGTCGTGCGACGGAAGCGGCGCGCGGATCCCGTGTCGCGCGTCGCCGGACCGCCCGCTGTCCAGTCCTGCAGAAAAGACGCCGGCGGCGGGCGACCGGCGGCTGCCCGCCGCGTCGCTCGTCCCTCAGCCGCGCGTCCTGGCGCGGGGCAATCGCTTCGCCCTGCACCGGCGCGAGAACCGCGGCGAAGGTTGCCGCCGCCGTCCCGCCCCGTCTGCGGTCCATGGACCGTCCTCTCCTGCCGCGCACATGGTTTGCACTCCGTCCGACCCGCGCATCGTGCGAATCGTTTTAGAGTCGTGCGCGCGACTCACGCTATCTGCACACGCATGGTGCGTGTCAACAAAAACCGTGAACGCGCGCGCGAATTCGGCGCGCGCGCCGCGATGCGCCGCCGTGGGCACGCGACTGGTGCCGCGCCGGATGCGCGAACGNNNNCCGCTGCGGCGGGCGCCGCGGTCGTCGGTCAGCCGCGCTGCGACATCGGCGGCACGGGGCGCTGCTCGAGTCCGGTATAGGCGGAGAGCGGGCGGATCAGCCGGTTGTCCGCGCCCTGCTCGAAGACGTGCGCGGCCCAGCCGGTGATGCGCGAAGCGACGAAGATCGGCGTGAAGAGCGGGATCTCCCAGCCCATGAGGTAGTAGGCGGGGCCGGTCGGGAAATCGAGGTTGGGGTGAATGTTCTTCGCCTTCAGCATCTCGGCGGCGAGGATGCGGCTCGTCTCCATCCACCGGCGGTCGCCCACCACCTCCGCCATCTTCTCGGCGTACTTGGTCATGGTGGGGACGCGGCTGTCGCCGTGCTTGTAGACGCGGTGGCCGAAGCCCATCACCAGCGCGTGGTGGTCGAACTTTCCTTTGAGCCACTCGGCCGCCTTCGAAGGCTCCCCGATCTCCTTCAGCATGTGCATCACCGCCTCGTTGGCCCCGCCGTGGAGCGGGCCCTTGAGGGCGGCGATGGCGGCGGTGATGGCGCCGTGGATGTCCGCGCCGGTCGAGCTGACGGTGCGGGCGGTGAAGGTGGAGGCGTTGAAGGTGTGCTCGGCATAGAGGATCAGGCTGACGTCGAAGCTCTTCACCACCTCCGGCGCCGGCACCTTGCCCTGGACCAGGTGGAACAGGTTCTCGGCGAAGGAGTGCCTCGGGTCGGGCGCCACGACCTCCTGCCCTTTGGAGGCGCGGTGGGCGGCGGCGATGCAGGTCGGGATCTTGGCGAAGAGGCGCATGGCCTTGCGCCGCTGCGCCGCGTCGGAGACGTCTCCGGCCTCCGGGTCCTCCATGCCGAGGAAGGACACCGCCGTCCGGATGGCGTCCATCGGGTGGGCGTCGCGCGGGAAGGCGGCGATGACCTTGTGCAAGGTCTCGCTGATCGGCCGCTCCTTCGCCTCGGCCTCCTTGAACGCGGCGAGCTGCGCTTGGTTCGGCAGCTCGCCGTGCCAGAGGAGGTAGGCGACCTCCTCGAAGGAGCACTCCTCGCACAGCTCCTGCACGGCGTAGCCGCGGTACGTGAGGCTGTTGGTCTCCGGCATCACCTTGGAGACCGCGGAGGTGTCCGCGTATACGCCGACGAGGCCCTTGCGGACCTCGGGCTGGTCGGTCGTCGTCTGGCTCATCGTCCCTTTCCCTTTTCCTTTGCGGGGCGCCCAGCCCCCGACGCCGTCAGAAGATGCCCGGCTTGCCTTCCAGCAACGCGCCGTTGGGCAGCGCGACGTTCAGCTCGCCCAGCTCTCCGGCGGCGAGGCGCGGCAGGTCCTGCGCCACCTCCAGGAAGCGGTTCGCTTCGCGCGCCGAGAGAAGTCCGTCCGTCAGGACGCGGAATTTCCTGATGTAGTCCTCGCGGCCGAACGGCTTGGCGCCGAGCGGGTGGGCGTTGGCGACGGCCATCTCGTCGGTGATGGTGGCGCCGTCCTTGAGGAAGATCTCGATCCGGGCGCCGAAGGCCAGCTCGTCCGGGTCGCGCGAGTGGTAGCGCCGGGTCCACTCCGGGTCTTCGCGGGTCTCGATCTTGTGCCAGAGCCTGACGGTGTCCGCCCGGCCGGCGCGCTTGGGCGCGTAGCTGTCCACGTGGTGCCAGCGCCCGTCCTGGAGGGCGACGGCGAAGATGTACATGATGGAGTGGTCCAGCGTCTCCCGGCTGGCCTTCGGGTCCATCTTCTGCGGGTCGTTGGCGCCGGTGCCGATGACGTAGTGGGTGTGGTGGGAGGTGTGTATCACGACCCGCTCGATGTCGTCCGTGTCGGGCACCCGCTCGCGCATCCGGAAGGCTAGGTCGATCAGGGCTTGGCTTTGGTACTCGGCCGAGTGCTCCTTGGTGTAGCTGTCCATGATGGCGCGCTTGGGCTCGCCGGGCGCGGGCAGCGGCACCTCGTAGTACACGGGATCGTATACGGTGTTCCGCCCTTTGCTGTCGGCCTGGGTGCGTCCGGAGAGCACCCAGGCGACCACCGAGTCCTCGCCTTCGTAGATGGGCGACGGCGCGCCCTCCCCGCGCATGGCCCGGTCCACGGCCTCCACCGCCAGCTTGCCGGCGTGGGCGGGGGCGTAGGCCTTCCAGGAGGAGATCTCGCCCTTGCGGGACTGGCGGAAGGAGACGGAGACGTGCAGCGCCTGCTGCACCGCCTGGAAGATCGTCTCCTGCTTCAGCCCGAGCAGCGTGCCGATGCCGGCGGCGGCGGAGGGGCAGAGGTGGGCGATGTGGTCCACCTTGTGCTCGTGCAGGCAGATGGCGCGGACCAGGTCGATCTGGATCTCGTAGCCGGTGGCGAGCGCCCGGAGCAGGTCCCTCCCCGACCGCTCCATGGTCTGCGCCACGGCCAGGATCGGCGGGATGTTGTCGCCGGGGTGGGAGTAGTCGGCGGCGAGGAAGGTGTCGTGCATGTCCAGCTCGCGCACCGCCGTCCCGTTGGCCCAGGCCGCCCACTCGGGGGAGAAGCGCTTGGCGGCCGGCACGCCGAACACGGTCGCGCCGCCCTTGCGGGGGTGGCCGAGCGCCATGGCGCGGGCGGAGACGACGGGGCGGCGGTTGACGGCGGCGATGGCCACCGAGGCGTTGTCGATGATCCGGTTGATGATCATCTCAGCCACGTCCTTCTGGACCGGCACCCGATCGGCGGCGACGCCGGCGATCTTCCAGGCGAGTTGCTCTTCCCGGGGCAAGAGCGCCTTGGACGGGTAGACCTTCACGGGGTGCTTCTGCATCGCGGCCGGCGTTCCTCTGCTGCTGCGGTCTTCGACGGGGGCTTTCTGTCCCTCCGGCGCGGTTTCGTCCATGCCGGTCGGCGCCCCCGGATTGGCCGCGCCCTTCAGGGCCCATAGGCTCCGCCTCGTTCGGAGCGGAGCGGCAGGGCGATGGAGCAGGCACCCTTTGACCTCGTGATCCTGGGCGACCTGGTGCTGCCGGACGCGGTGCTGCCGGGCGGTTACGTCGCCGTGCGGGGCGAGGCGGTCGCCGCCATCGGCCAGGGCGCGCCCCCGCCGGCCGCCGCCGTCGCGGACCATTCGGGGATGCTGGTGCTGCCGGGGCTGGTGGACGGGCACATGCACACCAGCAGCTCCACCGGCTGGCCGGGCATCGAGGGCGCCACCATGTCGGCCGCGGCGGGCGGCGTCACGACCTGCGTGGACATGCCCTACGACGTGCCCCGGCCGGTCACCGACGCGGCGATCCTCCGCGAGAAGGTCGGGTGGGTGGAGCGCCTCGCCCACGTGGACGTGGCGCTCTACGGCACCATCCGGAAAGAGGGCGGGGTGGAGGCCATCGCCGGATTGGCGGAGGCGGGGGCCTGCTCCTTCAAGCTCTCTACATATGAGTACGACCCGGTGCGCTTCCCGCGCATCGACCACCCGACCATGCTCGAAGCTTTCCGGGAGATCGCCCGCACCGGGCTGATGTGCGCTGTCCACAACGAGGATCAGGAGCTGGTGGCGCGGCTGACCGAAGCCGCCAAGGCGGCGGGGCGGACGGACCCGATCATGCACTGCCGGACGCGCCCGCCCTTGGCGGAGAGCATGGCCAACCTGGCGATCTTCGAGCTGGGATTGGAGGCCGGGGCGCACGTCCACCTCGCGCACTCCTCCCTCGCGCGGGGGTTCGAGGCGGCGCGGCTGTTCCGCGGCATGGGCGGCAAGGCGACCGGCGAGGCCTGCATACAATACCTCTGCATGACGGAAGAGGACCTCGTCCGGCTGGAGGGCTTCGGCAAATGCAACCCGCCCTTCCGGACAGCCGACGAGGTGGAGCGGGTCTGGGCGGCGCTGCTCCGGGGCGAGGTGGCCTACGTCTCCACCGACCACGCGCCCTGGCCGCGGGAGCGCAAGGCGTACACGGGCGACATCTTCGCCCCGGGCGCAGGGCTGACCGGGATGCAGAGCTTCGCGCCGCTGATGTTCACCTTGCTGGAAGAGCGCGGCCTGCCGGTGACGCTGATGGCGCGCTTCTGCGCCGAGCGGCCGGCGCGGTTCCACGGCCTCCACCCGAAGAAGGGCGCCATCCGCGTGGGCGCGGACGCCGACCTCTGCGTGCTGGAACGGGGCGACTTCCGCCTCGACGCGCGCGACATCCGCGACCGGGAGGACGCCCGGTGGTCGCCCTACGACGGCCGGGCGATGCGGGCGCGGGTGGCGGCGACCTGGCTGCGCGGGCGGCGCGTGTGGGACGGGCGCGAGGTGCTGGCGAAGCCGGGCACCGGCCGGTTCGTGCCGCGGCAGCACCGGGAAACCTATTTGGGCGAGGCGTAGCGGCGCAGCCGATCGCTAGGCCGCGGCCATCTCCTCCAACGGCCAGCGCGGCCGCGGCGCGTGGCCCAGCGGGTCGGACAGGCCGAGGCGCAGCCGCTGCGCGCCGGCCCAGGCCACCATCACCGCATTGTCGGTGCAGAGGCGCGGCGGCGGCGCCACCAGCGGCAGGCCGCGTTCCGCCGCCACCCCGGACAGCGCCCCCCGGACCGCGGCGTTGGCCGCGACGCCGCCCGCGATCACCAGCGCGGTCGCCGCGGGGAGCATGGCCAGCGCGTGCGCCGCCCGGTCGGCCAGCACCTCCGCCACCGCCGCTTGGAACGCGGCGGCTATGTCGGCCTTGGCGCCCTCCGGGGAGGCTCCGGGCAGCCGCGCCACGGCCTGCGCCACCGCGGTCTTGAGGCCGCTCCACGAGAAGTCGCAACCCGGGCGGCCCAGCAGCGGCCGGGGCAGCGGCACCCGTCCCGGTTCGCCGCGCGACGCGAGCCGCTCCAACGCCGGCCCGCCGGGCCAGGGCAGGCCGAGCAGCTTGGCCGATTTGTCGAAGGCCTCGCCCACCGCGTCGTCCAGCGTGGTGCCGAGGCGCCGGTAGCGGCCCACGCCCTCCACCGCCACGCACTGGCAATGCCCGCCCGAGAGCAGCAGCAGCAGGTAGGGGAAGGCCACCGGCGGCGAGGCGATGCCCGGCAGGGTCGCGGTCAGGGCGTGAGCTTCGAGGTGGTTCACCGCCACGAAGGGCAGGCCGTTCGCCAGGGCGATGCCTTTGCCGACGGAAGCGCCGACGACCAAGCCGCCGATCAGCCCCGGCCCGGAGGTGGCTGCCACGCCGGCGAGGTCGGCCGGGACGAGGCCCGCTTCGCGCAGCACCCTCTCGGCGAGGCGGGGCAGGTGTTCCAGGTGCGCGCGGGCGGCGATCTCCGGCACCACGCCGCCGAAGGGCGCGTGTTCCTTTTCCTGGCCGAGCACCGCTTCGGCGAGCACGGCGCCGTCGCCCGCGCGCACCACCGCCGCCGCCGTCTCGTCGCAGCTCGACTCCAAACCCAGCACCGCCGCCGCGCCGTCCGAGCGGTCCACGCGCCCCGTGCCCTTTCTTCCCACCGGCGCCGGTCCTATGACCCCCGCGCCATGCCGGCCACCACCAGCCAAACACCCGAACGTCCCGCGGCGGCCGTCGTTCCGGTCCACGACCGCCGCGCGCTGCCGCTCCGCGTGGGCACCCGGGCGTCGCCGCTCGCCCTCTGGCAGACGCGGCACTTCCTGTCGATCGTCACCCGCTTCTGCCCCGTGCTGCGCGACGCGGGGGCTTTCCAGGAGCACCCGATCCGCACCACCGGCGACCGCGTGCAGGACCGGCCGTTGGCGGAGATCGGCGGCAAGGGCCTCTTCGCCAAGGAGATCCACGAGGCGCTGCTGGACCGCCGCGTCGACTTCGCCGTCCACAGCCTCAAGGACCTGGAAACGCAATTGCCGGCCGGCATCGTGCTCGCCTGCACCCTGAGGCGGGAGGACGCGCGGGACGCGCTGATCCTGCCGCCCGGCGCGCGGGTGGAGGACCCGGCCGACCCTTGGGGCGTGCTGCCGGCGGGGGCGGTGGTCGGCACCGCGTCGGTGCGGCGGCAGGCGCAATTGCTGGCGGCGCGGCCGGACCTTTCCGTCACCGCGATCCGCGGCAACGTGCAAACGCGGCTGTCGCGGGTGGCGGAGGGCGAGGTGGCGGCGAGCATGCTGGCGCTGGCCGGGCTGCGCCGCCTCGGGCTGGAAAGCGAGGCGGCGGCGGTGCTCGACCCGGAGGCCATGGTGCCGTCGGCGGGCCAGGGCATCGTGGGCGTCACCGTGCGCGAGGACGACGCAGAACTGCGCGAGTTGCTCGCCGCCATCGAGGACCGCGAGGCCGCCGCGGTCTCCACCGCCGAGCGGGCGCTGCTGGCGGCGCTCGACGGCTCCTGCCGCACACCCATCGGCGGCCACGCGCGGCTGCTGCCGCCGCCGACCGGCGCCCGGCAAGGGCCGGCCTTGCACCTCACCGGCCTCGTGGCGCGCGCCGACGGCTCCTTCCTTCTGAAACGGTCTGTCGTCGGGTCCGCGGGCGACGCGGCGCGGCTGGGCGCGGAACTCGGCCGCGAGTTGCGGCGCGATTCGCCAGGCGACATCTTTGCCTGACGCGGCGGGCGTCCTGGTGACGCGGCCGGAACCCGGCGCTGCGGAAACCGCGCGCCGGGTCGCCGCGCTCGGTTGGGAGCCGGTGCTGGCGCCGGCGCTGGTGCTGGCGCCGCGCTCGGCGGAGCGCGCGCCGCTCCCGCCCGCGCAGGCGCTGTTGCTGCCGAGCCGCGCAGCCGCGCGGGCGGTCCAGCCCGCCTCGCCCGCGGTGCCGGTGCTGGCGGTGGGCGAGGCGACAGCGGCCGAAGCCCGCGCGCACGGCTTCGTGAATGTGACGGCAGCGGACGGTGACGCAGCGGCCCTGGCCGCACTGGCCGCGTCCCGACTCGATCCGGCGGCGGGGCCGTTGCTGTTGGCGGTGGGCGCGGGATACGGCGCGGAACTGGCCGCGGCGCTGCGCGGACACGGCTTCCGCGTGCTGCTCCGCGTGGTGTATTCGGCCGGGCCGGCGGCGGCCTTGCCGGAGCCGGCGCGGGCGGCGCTGGCCTCGGAAGCGGTCGTTGCCGCCCTGTTCTTCTCGCCGCGCTCCGCCGGCTGTGCCATCTCGCTCCTCCGCGCCGCGGGGCTGGCCGGAACCCTGGCGCGCGCCGAAGCGCTGGCGATCAGCCCGCGGGTCGCGGCCGTGTTGGAGGCCGCGGCGCCCGAGCCGCGGTGGCGCGGGTTGCGCGTGGCGGCGCGTCCCGACCAGGATTCCTTGTTGCGGCTCCTCGGCCCCGGGCCGGGCACCAAGAACTGAGGCTTCAGGCAGGCACACGATGAGCGACGCGCCCCCCGAGACTCCCGCCCCCGCGCCCCAGCGGCCGCCCACCTCCTCGGCGGCCCAATTCCGTGTCGATCCGTGGGTGGTGGTGCTCGCCATCGGCGGCATCGTCCTCCTCGCGGCGTTGTACTGGCTGCTGTCGACCCCGCGCGTGACGCGGGCGGACGTGGACGCCGCGCGCATCGGGCAGATCGAGCGGCGCTTCGACGCGCTGGACAACCTGCGGGAGCAGACGGCCGCGCTGACGGCCAAGGTCGAGCAGCTCGGCCCGCTGGAGAACCGCCTCCGCGCGGTCGAGGAGCGGCCCGGCCCGCCCGACATCCGGCCGCTCGAAGCCCAGATCGCCGCCGTCACCGAGCGGGCGACGGCGATCGAGCGCAACGCCGCCCAGACGACCGAGCGCGCCATCGCCAACGAACGGCGCCTCACCGCGCTGGAGGGGCGCCCGGTGTTCGACCCGGCCGCGGTGCCGGAGCGCGCCGCCTTCGACGCGCTGGCCGCCCGCGTCGAGCGGCTGTCGGAGCGCCTGGAGGCGAACACGGCGCGCTTCGGGAACATCGAGGGCGACCTGACCCGGCGCTTGCAGGAGGCCGCGCGCACCCAGGAGGAGCGGCTCCGGGCCGCCGGGGAGGCCGCCAGCCAGCGCGTTTCCGCGGTGGAGCAGCAACTCGGGCAGCGCGTCGCCGCCTCGGAAACGCAAGCGGCGCAGCGCGCGGCGGCGCTGGAAGCGCAGATCGGCCAGCGCTTGGCTTCCATCGAATCCACGCTCGGCCAACGCCTCGAAGCGGCGGAGCGGTCGCTGCAACGCCTCAACGCCCTGGAGGGCCGCACCGCGCGCCTGGCCACCGTGGACGCGCTGCAGCGCGCGCTGACGGCCGGGCAGCCGCTCGGCCAAGCCTTGGGGCGAGTCGACGACCCGCCGCAGGCCCTGGCCCGCTACGCGCAAACCGCGCCGCCGACCGAGGCCTCGCTCCGGCTGTCCTTCGAGGAAGCCGCCC
This sequence comes from Craurococcus roseus, assembly GCF_039523795.1. Lineage (NCBI taxonomy): Bacteria > Pseudomonadati > Pseudomonadota > Alphaproteobacteria > Acetobacterales > Acetobacteraceae > Craurococcus > Craurococcus roseus. The sequence continues at coordinate 103,276 of NZ_BAAAFZ010000002.1, forward strand.
GCGCGGCCCGCGCCGCGTCGGACGCGGCGGCCTCCTTGTCGCCGCAGCCGGACGGCACCCGCCCCGGCGTGGTGGACTCCGCCCTCGCGCGCCTGAGCGGCCTCGTCACCGTGCGCCGCGGCGAGCAGGTGGTGTGGGGCGACGCGGCGGAAGCGGAACTGGAGCGCGCCCGCCGCGCGCTGGACGCCGGGGACCTGGAGGGGAGCCTGGAGTACATCGGCAAGCTCCCGCCCGCCGCGCGCCAAGCGATGGACACCTGGACCGAGCAGGCGCGCGGGCTGATCGCGGCGCGCAACGCGCTCCGACAGATCGCGGCGACGGGGGGCTGACGCCGCGATGCGCCGCGCCATCCTGATCCTCGCCGTCCTCGCGGCCGGCGTCGCCCTCGCCCTTTGGCTGGCCTCCGTCGGCGGCTCCGTCGAGGTCCGTGTCGGCGAGTACGGCATCGACACGCCCATGCCGATCGCGCTGCTCATCCTGGCGCTCGGCTTCCTGCTGTTGCACGGCATCCTCTCCTTCATCGGGTGGATGCGGCGGCTGCCCGGCCGCGTGCGCACGCGCCGCGCCGAGCGAAACCGGGCCGAAGGCGACGCCGCGGTGACGCGGGCGCTGGTCGCGCTCGGCGCCGGCACCGCGGAAACGGCGCGGCTGGAGGTGCGCAAGGCGCGCGCCGCGCTCGGCGACACGCCGCAGGTGCTGCTGCTCACCGCCGAGGCCGAGCGCCTGTCCGGCCGCGAGGAGGCCGCGGAAGAGGCGTTCCGCGCCCTCGCCTCGCGCGAGGACTCGCGCTTCCTCGGACTGCGCGGCCTCCTGCGGCAGGCGATGGCGCGCGGGGACTGGGACGCCGCCCTGGCGCTCGCCCGCGAGGCGGAGTCGGTGCAGCCCGGCGCCGCCTGGGTGCGGGAGGAGCGGGCGCAGCTCGCGCTGCGCACCCGCGACTGGCGCGAGGCGCTGGCGTTGGCGCCGCCCGAAGCGCCGCGGGCCGGCCTGGCGCTCGCCGCGGCCGAGCAGGAACCCGACCCGAACCGCGCCTCGGAGCTGGAGCGCGAAGCCTTCCAGGCCGATCCCGGCTTCGCCCCGGCGGCGCTGGCCCACGCCCGGCGCTTGCGCGACGCCGGCAGCCCGCGCCGCGCCCGCGCCGTGCTGGAAGCGGCCTGGGCGGCGTCGCCCCACCCCGATCTCGCCCCCCCTTACCTGGAGGACGAGCCGGACCCGCTGATGCGCGTCAAAGCCGTGGAGGCTCTGATCCGCCGCAACCCCGGCCATCCGGAAAGCCAGATCCTCCTGGCCCGCACCGCGTTGGACGCGGGCCTGACCGGCCGCGCGCGGGGCGTCCTCGAAGCCTTCGTGCAGTCCGGCCGGGCCGACCGCCGCGCCTTCCTGTTGCTGTCCGAGTTGGAGGAGGCGGAAAAGGGCGACACGCCGGACGCGCGCGCCGCGCAGGCGCATTGGCTGCGCGACGCCGCCAACGCGGCGCCGGAACCGCGCTGGCGCTGCGCCAACTGCGGCACGGACCACGCCGCCTGGGGGCCGGTCTGCTCCGCCTGCGGCACGGTGGGGCAGATCGCCTGGACGGCGACGCCACGCACGGCGATGCCCGTGGCGGCACCAACAGGAGCAGCAACGGCGGCGGCGGCCGATGCGGCGTGAAGGCCGGGCAGGAAGCCGCTTGCGGCGTTGCACCCGATGCAAGCGCGGAGTATGGAACCCGCCGGATCGCCGACGTAGCTCAGCGGTAGAGCAACTGATTCGTAATCAGTAGGTCCCCGGTTCAATCCCGGGCGTCGGCACCAGCTTTCGGCCGCGTTCTTCTCATGGTCACCCGAAGCACCGGGACGGACGGAGGACGTCGTGGCCGGCGCGACGCGTCCGCCCCCCGCGAAAACGCATCCGCAGCAACGGCACCCTGAGACACAAGGCGACCACTTTACCGCCGACCGAAGCCCGGTTCCGTGATCCACGGGTGTTCGGCGGGCGTGCGGCCCGCCGCGTAGCCTCACCTGTTCTTCATAACCCTGGACAGCCTCAACATGGCTCCGGCCTGCGCCCGTGCCTTGAAACCTTGCGCCTTGGCCCGCGCGCGCGCCGCGTCCTTTGCCGGCCAATCCTTCGGCCGGGCGTCGTTCGATTTTCGACCGCTCCCGGTCTCAGCGCCCCCCTGCGGTTCCTTGCAGGCCGCGGGTAACACGCCGATGCGGGTCGCAACGGCCCCCTCAAGCCCGTCGATCCCGAGGCGGTACACAACGGGAAGATCCCGTGCGCGACGTGCTTTGCTCGACAACGGCGCCATCCTTCTCCGTTTCGACGGACATTATGTCATTGCTCCAGCGCCGTTCAAACCAAAGCACCCGGCATCGGCGGCGGTGCCGGCTGTCATCGGCTTCGAGTACGATCGAAGCGGCGGTTCCCGGCGGAACGCGCTTCCTGTCGCGTGCCGCCGGGCGCAAGCTGGAACTCGAAGGACGACGGGAGGGCGTTTCCTGCGAGACGCTTCGTCGTACACGGGATGAAATCATCGAGAGCATCGGCGTAGCGATCACCGACGCCGACTGGCGGTTCCTGCCCTTTCCGACCGTTCCAAACCCAAGTGAGTTCCCCGGCCCTCGCGTGGGGTCAGCCCGCGCTTGCAGCGCCGCGGACAGGCATAGCCCCCTTCAACTCCCGTCATCGCGGAGCGGAAGTTGCGTGTTGGCGGGGTCCTCTGTCGGCCGCCCGTAATCGGGGTGGTCGAACCGGTGCGCGACGAAGATCTGCTCGTGCCAGACTTGCGGCAGGTGCTTGCTGATGTGGCGCAAGCCCGTCACGGGCGCGATCTTCATGCGCGCGTGTTCCTCGTTGAAGTCGTGGATGGCCCGCAGCGCCCCGGTGAACTCGTTGTAAGCCGCGTCGGCGCCGCCGACCATGTCGTCGACATAGCAGACGACGCGCGGCAGGAAGAAGCGGTGGTCCGCCTCGAAGACGCGGAGCGCCGCGACGGTGGAGGAGCGGAGATCCAGGTCGAGCGAGACGAAGCCGATGGGCGGCGGGCGCTCCCGCTCGCAAAACCCCTCCACCGTCTGCGCGACGTTCCCGAGGACAAGCTTGGAGCCCTTCTTCAACCGCCGCTGCAGCCTATCGACGTCCATCGCGTAGTCGCCGGCCTGGAACAGGTAGGGCACGTCGCGGACGTCCTCCGGCGGAGGCAGCCCCGCTCCCGTGTCGAACCCGTAGGTGGCGACCTCGACGCCGGTGTCCCTGCGGGCGAGTTCGGCGTGCCGCTCCAGCGCGAGCAGCCCTTCGCCGCCCGCGACGCCCAACTCGATGGCCGAGATCCGCGGCACGCCGAGCTTGCGCGCCAGCAGGGCCGCTTGGTGCACGCCGTAGCCGTAGTGCGGCCGGTCGACGGAACCGTAGCGGATCTTGTCCTTGTAGCTGAGGAAGCCGAAGCCCTTGTCCAGCAACCGCAGCACCAGGAAGCGGATCGGAACGGGTTCGGCGAGGGCCCCTACGAGTTCTTTGAGCATCGTGCGTTCGCTCCCGATTTCGATCGTGGCGGATCGCGGCCGGCCATCACCGCTCGGGCCGGAGCGTCGGAGGCCCAGTAGGACGCGGCATGCGTTCCTGCCTCCCAGGCGCCGGTTCCGATGACCGCCGGACCCGGTGGAGCGTCCGCCAGAGACCGTCGCGCCGGTTGCCGCATCGCAGGGGCGCCGCGCGGCCGGCGGTGCGGCGAGGCACCACCGGCGCCGAGGGATGCGTCAGGCGAGCCTCGCGGAACCGCCGACGGCTCTGTCGAGCACCACACACGGATGACATCGGTGGTCCATTGGAAATGTGGGCGACACGACCGCCGCGCGTGAGCACGCGGTCGTCGGTGCACATCGACTCGTCGAAGGAGCGCGGGCCACGCGCCTGCACCGCACACGGATCGGGTCAGGCCGCGGGACGCACGGCCAGACGGCCTTGAAGGTCCTTCAGGACGATTCCGCAGCCCCGATGGGGCAGCTATGCATCAAGGTGGCGTGTTGGTGCCCATCGCTGCCGAAGCAATCCGCGGGTTTTGAGCGGTGGATCATTTGGCGCTGCACTTGCCCCGTCAACCGGGAAATGTGCTTTCCCGATTTTGTCAGCGCGGCGCGCCGCCTGTCGGGCGCAGCACGCGCTCGACCTTCCATCGCTCGCGCATCGCGCGGGCAGGCTTGCGGCGGCGGTGCACGTGGCCCGTCCCCGGCGCGACACCGGCAACCGACGCGTTGCAAAGCAAGCCTCACGCCCTTGCGCATCCGCGAATGCCGATTCCGCCTTCCCGCGACCCGGCGCCGTCGCTATCCCCAGCGCAGCATGACGCCGCCTTGAAGCACCGCTGAACCGAGCCGACGACGGTCGGCTCCACACATGGCGCAGCCTGCCCTCAACCGGGCAGCCGCGTCGATGGCGTTCGCGCCGCGTCCTGCGGGGAAGCTTTCCCATCGTCCATACGTGCGTCTGCGAAGCCCGCGGACGGGCCGCCTTGGCCGAACGGCGGGCGACCGCCTTCGCGCTTTGCCTTGAAGGATGGTCGACCGCGCACCGTGGGCGTCCGGCCTCCACATGCCGGGGTGTGGCCGTCGCCGATCGCCACCGCGTCCGGGCTGTCGGGCGGGGCGCGTCCAGCGAGCGCGCCCACGCGCGCGCCGCCGGTGGCGGCGGCCGCGCCCCGACGGGCGGCCCCGCCGGCTTCGCGGAGCGGGTGCCCCGCCGCCGGCCGTGTCCCGAGGCCGAGCCACGACAGAATTCCACAACAAGGAAACACCATGATCAAAACCGCCGCCGTTCGCGCGCTCGACGTTGTCGGTCTGGGCGCGCCGGCTCGCCAAGTCGCGTCCCGCATCCCGCACGTCGCGTCGCGCCTCCGCGACCTCGGCGTCCTCCCCTGGAAGCCGCTCGTCCCGGAGGTCGCGTTCACCGGATGCCTGCGGCACGCGCTGCGGGAGCTCCGGCGCCGCGAACCGGCGGAGGCGATGGGCGACTACTTGGAGTTCGGCGTCAGCCGGGGCACCTCGATGGCCTGCGTCCATCGCGTGCTCCAGGAAAGGGCGCTGTCCCATGTCCGCCTCATCGGCTTCGACTCGTTCGAGGGCATGCCGGCCGAAGCCTCCGGGCAGGGCTGGAGGCCGGGCGAGTTCCGCTCGACGCTCGACGCCACCCGCCGCTACCTCGCAGCGCGCGAGGTCGACCTCGAGCGGGTGACGCTGGTCAAAGGATGGTTCAAGGACACACTGACGCCCGAAACCCGGAGCCGGCTCTCCATCGGCAAGGCGAGCCTGATCCTGATCGATTGCGACATCTACACGGCGTCCAAAGAGGCGCTGGCGTTCAGCGAGCCCCACATCCGCGACCGCGCCGTAGTCGTCTTCGACGACTGGGGGCTGGAAACCAGGATGAGGAACATCGGCCAAAAAGAAGCGTTCGAGGAGTTCCTGGCCGACAACCCCGACATCCACGCGGAGTCCCTCCCGGCTTACGCCCCCCAAGCGCGCGTGTTCATGCTGAGCCGCCGCCCGCCCGCCGGTTCGGATTGACCTGTCGCGGAAGGAAGGAAGGAAGGAAGGAAGGAAGACGACGCGACGCGGCGGGGCCGCTAGGGATGGGGCCGCCGTGTCCGCCCACGCCGCGCCATGCCGCCGGCCGCGGCCGGAGCCGATGCCAGAGGAGCACCGAACATGGAGACGATCGCGCCGTTCAGGATCTCCGTCTGCGGCATCGAGGAGTTGGCCGGGCACTGCGAAACGGGCGTGAGCCACACGCTGTCCATCCTCGACCCGGACTGGCCCGTGCCGGAAGCGTTCGGCGCCTTCGGGGAGCACGCGAAGCTGGAACTCCGCTTCCACGACGTGATCGAGGAAGGCATGCCCGGCACGCTGCCCCCGCGCGAGGAGCATGTCGCGGAACTGCTCACCTTCGGGCGGGACCTGATGGCCGAGCCGTCGCCCGAGGCGCACCTCCTGGTGCATTGCCACGCCGGCGTTTCGCGCTCCACCGCCTCCATGGCGCTCATGCTGGCGCAGGGCTCGCCCGGTGCCGATCCCGACCGGGTCTTCGCCGAGGTGCTGCGCATCCGCCCGCAAGCCTGGCCCAACCTCCGCATCCTGGAGATGGGCGACGCGCTGCTCGGGCGGCGCGGCGCGCTGGTCGCCGCGGCGCGCGGCGTGTACCGGCGGCAGCTCGAAGCGCGGCCGCACCTCGCCGACGAGTTCCGGCGCCACGGCCGGGGCCGGGAGGTGGAGGCGGCGCTGGGCGGCTGAAGCGGCCGACCGCCCCGCGCGCGTTTAACGCCCCCTTCACACGGCCGCCCTAGCCTCCCCGAACACGGCGGAGCGGGCGTGGAGGAGGGGCGGGATGCGGGCAGAAGCGCCGGAACCGGCGGCGGGTGACGCCGCGCTGCGCGGCGGTTGCTGCGCCGCGTGCCCGGCGCGCGACGCGCCCGACCCGCTGACCGGA
>NZ_BAAAFZ010000003.1:0-17149 GCF_039523795.1 Craurococcus roseus
GGCTCGGCGGTGCCGGGCGCGGCGGTTCGGGCGGCGCCGGCGTCGGCTCCGGGCGTGGCGGTTGCGGCGTGGGTTCGGGCGAAGGGGCCGGCGCGGGCCGCTCGGCCTGGGCCATCTGCGGCGGCGCTTCCGTGACCAGCTCCACCGCGATGGCTTCTTCCGTCGGTTCGGGCACGCGGCGGCGGTCCACGAGGCCGAGCAGGACCACCAGCAGCACCGCCGCGTGCAGCGCCGCCGACAAGCCCCCCCAAAGCTTCAACCCCTTGTCGTCCTGCATCCCCCTGCCCCCCGGCAGGCCCGGGGGCGTGGTGCGGCCGTCACGATCGGCCCCGCCGCGCCCCGGGTTCTTGGACGGTCGCGCTCGGCGGCCCCCCGGCCCGCCTCCCGCGCCCGTTGCTGCCGCGATCAGCCGCGCGGAGCGGTTGGTGTCCCGTTCGGGTTGCGCATGGCGCCGCCGTTCGACGCGGGCGGCGGCGTTTGCGCCGGCCGCGCCCCGGACGGGGCGTTGGCGGGCGGCCGTGCGCCGCCGGCACCGCCCGAGGCGCGCGTCGGCTGTTCCGCCAGCAGCGCCACGCGGGTGAAGCCGCCGGCGCTCACCGTGCCCATCACCTCCATTACCCGGCCGTAGCTGGTGGCGCGGTCGCCGCGCACGAAGATGCGGCGCTCCTGCCCGGCCTGCTGCGCGCCGGCGATGGCCTGGAGCTGCGGCACCAGGCCGTCCATCTGCACCTCGGTCTCTTGCAGGTAGATCTTCTCGGCGTTCACCGTGATGGTGATCGGCTCGTTCTCCTGGTTCAGCGCGCTGGCCTGCGTCTTCGGCAGGTCCACGGGCACGCCCACCGTCATCAGCGGCGCCGCCACCATGAAGATGATGAGCAGCACCAGCATCACGTCCACCAGCGGCGTGACGTTGATCTCGGCCATCGGCCGGTAGCGGCCGGGGCGCCTGCCGCCGCCGCGCGCGCCGCCGGACATGGATGCGGCCATCGTCCCGCTACTCCGCCGCCACGGGCGCCCGCGCGCCCGACGCCGCGGCCTCGGTCTGCCGCGACAGGATGGCGCCGAACTCGGAGGCGAAGCCCTCCAGCCGCCCGGCGAAGCGCGACAGGTCGGTGGAGATCTTGTTGTAGGCCAGCACCGCCGGGATGGCGGCGACTAGGCCGATGGCGGTGGCGAACAGCGCTTCCGCGATGCCCGGTGCCACTACGGCGAGGTTGGTGTTCTGCATCCCCGCGATGGCGGTGAAGCTGTTCATGATGCCCCACACGGTGCCGAACAGCCCGATGAAGGGCGCGACCGAGCCCACGGAGGCGAGGAACACCATCCACCGCTCCATGCGGTCCATCTGCCGCTGCACCGTCACGTTCATGGCGCGGTCCAGCCGCTCCTGCGTCCCGGCCGCGGCCAGTTCCGAGCCGCCGCGCAGGCGCTCGGCGCTGCGGTGCCACTCGCGCATGGCAGCGCCGAACACCGCGGCGATCGGGTGGGCCGGGTTCTCGCCCTCGCGGCGGTACAGCTCGTCCAGGCTGCCGCCGGACCAGAAGTGGTCCTCGAACTCGTCGGCCGAGCGGTTGGCGCGGCGGATGGTGGCGATCTTGTCGAAGATGATGGCCCAGACGAGGACGCTGGCGAGCAGCAGCCCGACCATCACCAGCTTCACCACCCAGTCGGCCTGCAGGAACAGGCCCCAGAGGGAAAGGTCGTGGGCCATGTCGCCCAGGGGTGTCGCCGCCACGCGGTCCATCCGGATCTCCTGCTACGCTCCCGGCGCCGGCGCCGCCGCGGCCACGTCGCCGCCGATCGCCGTCCGCCAGGGTTCTGGGATGCGCTTAGGGCGGAGTTCGGCCCGGTCGAGGCAGGCCAGTTCCACCCGCATCACGGCCAGATCCGCGCCGTCCTTGCGCGCCCGTTGGTCGAGCACGAGGGTCGCGCCCCTGACCGCCAGCACCCGGGTCTCCAACGCCAGAAGGTCGTCGAGCCGGGCAGGCCGCACATACTCCACTTCGACGCGCCTTACCACGAGGATTGCATTGTGCCGCTCCATCATCTCGTGATGGGGCATCCCGGCCTCGCGCAAAGCCTCCGTCCGCGCCCGCTCCGCCCAACGGAGGTAGGCGGCGTGGTAAGCCATGCCGCCGGCGTCCGTGTCCTCGAAATACACGCGGATCGGGTGGCTGTGCGGCCGCATCACGGTTCCTGGTCGGCGAAGCCGGAGAGCAGGTCGCGCTGCGCCGATTGCGCGGCCACCGGCGGCGTCAGGCCGAGGTGGCGCCAGCCGCGCTCGCCCAGCATCCGGCCGCGCGGGGTGCGGAGCGCCAAGCCTTCCTGGATCAGGAACGGCTCAACCACCTCCTCCAGCGTGTCGCGCGATTCGGCGAGCGCCGCGGCGAGCGTTTCGACACCGACCGGGCCGCCGTTGTGGTGTTCGGCGATGCGGCGGAGATAGCGACGGTCCATGGCGTCGAGGCCGAGCGCGTCCACCTCCAACCGTTCCAAGGCCGCATCGGCTAGGCCCCGGTCGGCCGGCACCTTGGCTACGGCGGCGAAGTCGCGCACCCGCCGCAGCAGCCGCCCGGCGACGCGCGGCGTGCCGCGGGCGCGGCGGGCGATCTCCAGGGCGCCGTCGTCCGAGAGTTCGAAGTTCAGCTTGCGGGCGCCGCGGCGGACGATCGCGTGCAGCTCGTCCACGTCGTAGAACTGGAGGCGCAGCGGGATGCCGAAGCGGTCGCGCAACGGCTGGGTCAGCAGGCCGGAGCGCGTGGTGGCGCCGATCAGGGTGAAGGGCGGCAGGTCGATCCGCACCGTCCGCGCCGCCGGCCCTTCGCCGATGATGAGGTCCAGGCGGAAGTCCTCCATCGCCGGGTACAGCGTCTCCTCGATCGCCGGTTGGAGGCGGTGGATTTCGTCGATGAACAGCACGTCGCGCGGTTGCAGGTTGGTCAGGATCGCCGCCAGGTCGCCCGAGCGCACCAGCAGCGGGCCGGAGGTGGCGCGGAAGCCGACCCCCAGCTCGCGGGAGACGATCTGCGAGAGCGTCGTCTTGCCCAGGCCCGGCGGGCCGTAGAACAGCAGGTGGTCTAGCGCCTCCGCGCGGCCGCGCGCGGCGTCGATGAAGACCTTCAGGTTCTCGCGCAGGCCCCGCTGGCCGACGAAGTCGTCTAGAGACTGAGGCCGGAGCGAGTTCTCGCCGGTGTCCTCCTCCAACCGCTCGCCGGAAGTGAGCCGGCCCGCCTCGTCGCTCATCGCGGCGCCAACTCGCGCATGCTGTCGCGGATCACGTCGCCTAGCGGCGCTTCGCCGCCCAGGCGGCCGAGGGCGCGTCCCACGGCGGCCATGGCTTCGGGCTGCCGCCAGCCGAGGTTGACCAGGGCGGAAACGGCATCCGCCGCCAGCCCCGTCCCCATCCCGGCCACGCCGGACACCGCCGCCACGGCCGGCAGGGCGGTCGCGCCGCTCCGGACGCCGCCGGGCCGCGGCACCGCGCCGGCCCAGTCGCGGAGTTCGATCAGCAAGCGCCCCACCAGCTTCGGGCCGACGCCCTTGGCGCGGGCGAGGCTCGCCTTGTCGGCGGTGCGCACCGCGTCCGCCAGAGCGTCGGGCGAGAAGGCCGAAAGGATGCCGAGCGCCACCGCCGGGCCGACGCCCTGGATGCGCGTCAGCGCCCGGAAGGCGTTGCGCTCCGCCTCGTCGGCGAACCCGTACAGGGTGATGGCGTTCTCGCGGGCCTGGGTCTCCACCAGCACCACCGCGCGCTCCGGCGGCGGTGGCAGGGCGGAGGCGGTGCGCGTGGAGCAGGACACGAGGTAGCCCACGCCGTTCACGTCCAGAACGCAGCCCCCGTCCAGCAACCCGTCGACCCGCCCCGTCAGCTTGGCGATCACGCCGGCACCGCACCCCGCGCCCGGGCCAGCGCGATGCGCGTGGCGCGGTGGTGCGCGTGGCAGATCGCCACCGCGAGCGCGTCGGCCGCATCCGCCCGGCGGATCTCCGCCCCGGGGAGCAACCGCTTGACCATGGCTTCCACTTGTCCCTTCTCCGCGTGCCCGGTGCCGACCACGGCGCGCTTCACTTCCATCGCCTGGTATTCCGACACCGGGACGCCGGCCAGCACCGGCGCCAGCAACACCACGCCGCGCGCCTGCCCCAGCTTTAGGGCGGCGCCGGCGTTCTTGTTCATATAGGTGTGCTCGACCGCCGCTTCATCCGGCGACCAGGAACAAAACAGGGACGCCAGCCCGCGGTGCAGGGCGCAAAGACGTTCCGCCAACGCCTCGGCCGTAACGGTGGAAACCACGCCGCTCGCCACGTAGGAGAGCCGCCCGTCCCGCCCGCACTCGATCACCCCCCAGCCGGTGTGCTGGAGGCCGGGGTCGAGGCCGAGGACGCGGACGCAGCCCGCGCCCCGCACGGCGATGGCGGCGCTCAGGCCGAAAGCCGCTGCATGACGGCCTCCGCGACCTTGAAGTTGGCGTAAACGTTCTGCACGTCGTCGCTCTCGTCCAGCGCGTCCACCAGCTTCAGCACGTCGCGCGCGCGCTCCTCGTCCAGGTCGACAGTCGCGCCGGGCAACCATTCCAGCCGGGCCGAATCGGGGGCGCCGAAGCGGGCTTCCAAAGCGTCCCGCACGGCGGCGAAATCCTCAACGGCCGTCGTCACTTCGTGAAACTCGTCGCCGCTCTCGACGTCCTGGGCGCCGGCCTCGATCGCGGCCTCCAGCACCGCCTCGGCGTCCGCCGCCTCCAGCGGGTAGCGGACCACGCCGCGGCGCTCGAACTGGAAGGCCACCGCGCCGGTCTCGGCCAGGGCGCCGCCGTGCTTGTTGAAGATGGTCCTCAGGTCGCCGGCGGTGCGGTTCCGGTTGTCGGTCAGCGCCTCGATGATCACAGCTACGCCGGCCGGGCCGTAGCCCTCGTAGCGGACTTCTTGCCAGTCCTCGCCGGCGCCGGGCGTGGCCGCGCGCTTGATGGCGCGGTCCACCGTGTCGCGGGGCATGTTGGCGACCAGCGCGGCCTTCACCGCGGCGCGGAGGCGCGGGTTGTGGTCCGGGTCGGCCATCCCCTGCCGGGCGGCCACCGTGATCTCACGGATGAGCTTGCCGAAGGCGCGCGCCTTGCGGGCGCTTTGCGCGCTTTTCCGGTGCATGATGTTCTTGGCGTGCGAATGCCCGGCCATGGACCTGGCCCGTGCTCCTGAGATGCCGGTTGAAGTACGGCTTATAGAGCAGGTCGCGCACAGGTGGAAAGAGTCGCGTGCTAGAGAACGGAACAGGAACGCGAAGAGGCGCGACCCGGAGCGCCCCTAGCTCGGCGCCAGGTCCGCGTTCGTCCAGTCAGTTCACGGGCGACGGGACGGCGCGTTCCGGTTCGGATTGTTCGTGCCGCCGTGCTTCAGTCGGCGTTTGCGCGCGTGGCAAATCGTTTTGCCAAGGTTTGAGGCGTAGCGGCCGGCGCAGCTGGTTTTCGCGGGCAACGGCGTCCAGCATCGCGGCGTCGTAAGTGAAGCCGCCCGCTGCCCCGCCCAGGGCCGTCCGGCCGGAAGAAGAACGCTCCGCGTTGTTCTGCGCCATGGCTCGGCTCCCGGCTGCCGTGGTTAATTAACCATGACCTCGACGCAATCGCGATTACAAATCCGTGAAAGTTGGAACCGATCCGGGTACGCACTTGATCTGCGTCAAGGTTCCGGCATAGCTTGCGACAAGCGCCCGCCCTGGCGCAGGGGCTCCACCCGGCGGGCTAGGCCGGTCGTGTCTTCGGTTTCCACGAACACGCCGCATAGCGTCGCTTCGCCTTCGGCCGGCGCCAGGCGCTCGCCCGGCATCTTGCGCCAGAAGCGGAGCGCGGCGGTGCCCTTTTGCATGCCGATGACGCTGTCGTAATCGCCGCACATGCCGGCGTCCGTCATGTAGGCCGTGCCGCCCGGCAGGATCTGGTGGTCCGCCGAGGGCGCGTGGGTGTGGGTGCCGACCACCAGGCTCGCCAAGCCGTCGAAGCTGTGGCCGAAGGCGGCCTTTTCCGAGCTGGCCTCGGCGTGGACGTCGATCACCACCGCTTGCACCGTGCCCCCGGCCCCCATCCGGTGGCGGGCCAACTCCGCTTGGACGGCGCGGAAAGGGTCATCGAGGGCGTCCATGAACAGGCGGCCCATGACGTTCGCCACCAGGGCGCGGCGGCCGTCGCGCAGCACCGCGACGTGGGCGCCGCGGCCGGGGGTGCCGGGCGGGAAGTTCACCGGACGGATCACCCTGGGCTCGGTTTCCAGGAAGGGGATGATCTCCTTCCGGTCCCAGGCGTGGTTGCCGAGGGTGACGACGTCGGCGCCGGCCTCCAGGAAGGCCCGCGCCATATCGGGCGACAGGCCGAAGCCGTGGGAGGCGTTCTCGCCGTTGACCACCACGAGGTCGAGCCGCAGGCGTTCGCGGAAGCCCGGCAAGGCGGCGACCAGCGCGTCCCGGCCGGAGCGGCCGACGACATCGCCGAGGAAGAGCAGTCTCAAGCGGGTTCCTTTCTCCTCGAAGCGGTCGGTCGGTGGCGCGGAGCGGTGGGCGCCCGGCCAGACGGGGAGATGGTGCGCTCGCGTCCGAGAGGTAAGCGGCGGGGCGGCGAGGCGCCGGTCCGGCCGCCGCCTTACCTCCTTACTGCCTTACCATCTTACTTCGTTAACCGCCTTTGCCGACCGCTTCCGGACAAAGGGCGCAACTCGGGCGTTGGCGGAAGGAACTTAGCATTTTCAGATGTTTGCCGCCAGGATTTTGCTGGCGCGGGCGGAACGGCGACGATTTTCTGGCTTCTAGGACCGGCACTTGACCACCCCGCTTTCCGTCGCCACCCAGGCGAGGCGTGCGTCCTGCGGCCCCGCCGGCACCTCCGGCACCTCCTGCACGGCGTGGGCGCAGCCGACCGCGACGGCGCCGGGCAGAGCCGCCAGGGTGCGGTCGTAGTAGCCGCCGCCGTAGCCGAGCCGCCGCCCCGCCTGGTCGAAGGCGAGCAGCGGCACCAGCAGCCAGTCGGGGCGCACCTCCTCGCTTTCCGCCGGGAAAGAGGTGCCGAGGGGACCGGGGCGGAGCGCGTCGCCGGGCCGCCAGCGGCGGAACAAGAGGGGTTGGCCGCGCGGCGGCGTGACCGGCAGGGCGAGCACGTTCCCCCGCTCCGCCAGAGCCGCCAGCAGCGGCCTCACGTCCATCTCGTCGCCCATCGGCCAGTAGCCGGCGACCAAGGCCCCTGGTGGCGGCGGGCAGCGGGACAGGATGTGGCGGGCGAGCGCGGCGCCGTGGGCGCCAGCGGGGTCGGCGCCCTTCCGCCGCGCCAAGGCGGCGCGCCGGGCTTCCGCCTTGCGCTCTTTCAAAGGCATGTCGGATGGGGAGGGGTGCGGAGCCACCATGGCCGTTGGCGTGTCATCCTCCCAAGGCCTGCTAGAGCAGGTGGGCGCCAGGTATCCGGACCACGGCCCGGACAGAGCCAGCTCCCGGAGGATGCTTATTGGCCCCGGGGATGATTAGCCGAACGCACCGGGCAGCCCCGCGAACCAGATGTAAGGCGCGACCGAGGCCGCCGCTAGCCCCTGCCCGCCGCGGGCGCGTCGTCCCCGGACCCCGGGCCCGGCGCTTCGCCCGGCCGGCCCGCGCCGCGCGGCGCCTGGGCGTCGAAGGCGCCCGCGATGCTCTCGATCCGTTCTGCGATGCGGGTCAGCCGGTCCGCGATGCGCGGATCGTTGGTGCCCACGCCGACGCTGGCGCCCGCGGCGATGGCGGAAAGGCGCGCCACCTCGGCCTTGAGGTCCGCGGCCTCGTCCGCCAGCAACAGCGCCACGTGCAGCAGCATGCGCGCTTCGGAGAACTGCCCGCCCATGCTGCGGATCAGCTTGGCCTTGTTCTCGATCTGGCCGACCAGTTCGAAGACGTGGGCTTCTTCGCCGTCCTTGCAGCCTATGGTGTGCGAGTAGCCGTTGACCCGGACCGTGACCTGACCCAACGCGCTATTCCTCCTCGTCGCCGGCGTCCTGGCGCCCGGCGCCGCCGCCCGGTTCCGACTCCTCGCGCACCACGTCCCGCAGCCGGGCGATGCTGGCGTCCAGCCGGGCCGCCAGGGCGGCGACCTCGGCGCGGAGCGCGGCGGCGTCCAACGGCGCCTCGTCCGCCGCGGGGAGGCGGGCGCCGCCGCCCCGCGACAAGCCGAGCGCCAACCGCTCCACCGCCAACTCCAACCGCGCGACGGCAAGCGCCATCGGGTCACTACCGCTTTCGCCCATCCCGCTCCCGCAGCCGGCCCGGAAACCGTCGTTCCACCGCGCCGAAACCACGCGCTTCCCGGCTGGACGCGCGCCCTCCGGCGTGGTCGAAGCCTTGGCATGGTGGTCGGAACGGGTCAACGCCGCGCGGCGGAACCCGGCCCGCGCGGGGCGCCCGCCGTGGTGGCGCACACGCCGGGGCAGGCGCGCGCGGCGCTAGGCCTCGCCGAACCGGCGCGCGGCGTGTTGCTGCTGTCCGCGCCGGCGGCGGCGGGCAACATCGGCGCGGCGTGGTTCCTGGCCCTGGTGGCGCAGGCGGCGGAGGGTTTGGACGCCGCCGCTCCCGGCGAGCGGCCGCCGCCGCCGCATTGGGCCGCCTTGGACTGCGGGAACGCGCCCGGCTTCGCGCTGGCGGCGCTGCGGGCGGGCGTGCGGTTGTTGGTGCTCGACCCTGCCGTGCCGGCCTTCCCCGCAGTGGCCGCCGCCGCGGCGGAGATCGGCGGCGAGGTCTGGCCGGAGCGTCCGCCGGCGCTCGACCTGGGCCGGCTCGACCTCCGGCGCGCCGACGGGCAGGGGCGCCGCCGGCTCGCGGAATGGTTGACCGGGGGCGCGGTGACAGGGCCCGCCGCCCTCGGGTAAAGGAGCGCCACGCCGGTCCTGACGTTTCACGAACGTCAACAGCACAAGAGGACGAGACCCCATGCAGCTCACGCCGAAGGTGAAAGAGATCCTCTCCTGGTACGAGAGCGACAACCCGGGCACCAAGGCGAACATCGCCCGCATCCTGATGGAAGGCCGCCTCGGCGGCACCGGGCGCATGGTGATCCTGCCCGTGGACCAGGGCTTCGAGCACGGCCCGGCCCGCTCCTTCGCGCCCAACCCGGCGGCCTACGATCCGCGCTACCACTTCGAGCTGGCGATCGAGGCCGGGCTGAACGCCTACGCCGCGCCGCTCGGCATGATCGAGGCGGGCGCCTCCACCTTCGCCGGCGCCATCCCGACCATCCTCAAGGTCAACAGCTCCAACAGCCTGTCCACCACCAAGGACCAAGCGGTGACCGGCTCGGTCAACGACGCGCTGCGCCTCGGCTGCTCGGCCATCGGCTTCACCATCTACCCGTCGTCCGAATACCAGTTCGAGATGATGGAGGAGTTGCGCGAACTTGCGGAGGAGGCCAAGGCGTCCGGCCTCGCGGTGGTGGTGTGGAGCTACCCGCGCGGGCCGATGCTGGACAAGACCGGCGAAACCGCGCTCGACATCTGCGCCTACGCCGCGCACATGGCGGCGCTGCTGGGCGCGCACATCATCAAGGTGAAGCCGCCGATGGACGCGATCTCGCTGGATGCGGCGAAGAAGACCTACGAGAAGCACCCGGTCGAGCTCCAGCACCAGGCCGCGCGCATCCGCCACGTCGTCCAGGCCTGCTTCAACGGCCGGCGCTTGGTGGTGTTCTCCGGCGGCGAGACCGGCACCACCGAGAACATCCTGGCGACCACCCGCGCCATCCACGAGGGCGGCGGCAACGGCTCGATCATCGGCCGCAACACCTTCCAGCGCCCGCGCGCCGAGGCGCTCGAACTGCTCGGCCAGGTGATCGGCATCTACGCGGGCGAGTCCGGCTGAGCGCAGGGACCACGCCGGGCGGCGACGGCGGCGGGGACGCCCCCCGCTGCCGTTTGTATCTCATCACGCCCCCGAACTTCGAGCCGGCGCCCTTCGCCGAGGACCTCGCGCGGGCGCTCGACGCCGGCGACGTGGGCGCGTTGCAGATACGCTTGAAGGACGCGCCGGACGACGCGGTGCGCCGCGCGGTGGACGCGCTGCGGCCGGTGGCGCAGGCGCGCGGCGTGGCGGTCATCCTCAACGACCGCGCCGACCTGGCCGTCGAGACCGGCTGCGACGGCGCGCACCTCGGGCAGCAGGACGGCGGCCACACGGCGGCGCGGCGGCTGATCGGGCCGGAGCGGACGCTGGGCATCACCTGCCACGCGTCGCGCCACCTTGCGATGGAGGCCGGCGAGGCCGGCGCCGATTACGTGGCCTTCGGCGCCTTCTTCCCGACCGCCACCAAGGAAACCCAGCACCGCCCCGCGCCCGAGATCCTGGAATGGTGGAGCGGGATGTTCGAGCTGCCCTGCGTGGCGATCGGCGGCATCACCGCGGAGAACTGCGCGCCGCTGGTGCGCGCGGGCGCGGACTTCCTGGCGGTGGTCGGCGCCGTGTGGGGGCACCCGGATGGGCCCGCGGCGGGGGTGCGGGCGATGGACGCGGCGATCGCGGCGGCGCTGGCGTGACCCCGCGGCCGGCGCTGGTACCCGAGCTGATGGTGACGGACCTCGCCGCGAGCCTCGCCTTCTGGTGCGGCCCGTGCGGCTTCCGCGTGCTCTACGACCGCCCGGAAGAGGGCTTCGCCTGCATCGAACGCGACGGGGCCCGGCTGATGCTGGACGAGCTGCCCAAGGGGCGCGCGCACCGTTGGGAGGTGGCGCCCGCCGAGCGGCCCTTCGGCCGGCACGTCAACTTCGAGATCGCGGTGGACGACGTCGCGCCGATCCTGGCCGCGCTGGAAGCGGCGCGCTGGCCCCTGTTCACGGCGCCGGAAGCCAAGACGTACCGCGTCGGCGGCGAGGGCGTGGCCGTCCGCCAATCCCTTGCGCAAGACCCGGACGGGTACCTCCTCCGCTTCTCGCAAAGACTCGACGGCGCGCCGGACCGTTGAAAACTCCGCACCATCGGGCTTCCAGGCCGCGCCGCCCCGGTGGCGCCATCCGGGCCCACGGCGACGGCGAGCCGCGTACCGCGGGCGCGCCGGCCGCGGGCGCCGCTCGTCAGGCGTGCTGGGCCTTGGCCCAGGCATGGACCTCCCTCGCCTGCGCGGGCGTGAGGGCCCAGATGCTGGCGCTGTAGGTCCGCTCGATGTGGTCGCGCGTGCGCGCGTCCGCCGCTTGGCGCGCGAGTTGCGGGAGGCTCCAATACCACACGAGTGAATCGGCGACCGCGCCCCCGAGCCTGAGCGCGATCAGGAAGATGGTCGGCATGGGCTTCGTCCCCCGCTTCTCGTGGTGCCGGACCGTGGTACGCCGGCTTTGTGTTTCGATAAGGTAACAAACACCCGTGGACGAGTTCGGTTTCCATCACACGTTGCACAGGCCGGGCACCCTGCTCGACGTGGGCGCCCATGATGGCGCCTTCGCCCTGCCCTTCGCGGCCCTACCCGCCTCCCGCGTGCTGGCCTTCGAGCCGCTGCCCGCCGCTTTCGCCCGCCTTCGCGCCGCTTTCGGTGATCCATTGCCAAGCCACGTCGAACTGCGTCAGGAGGCCCTCGGCGAGCGCGACGGCGAGGCGGTGCTGTCGATGCCCGTGCTCGACGGCGCGCCGCAGGAGCAATGGGCCTCCACGGCCAAGGGCTACGGCGCGGCGCTCGGCGAGCCGCGCGTGGCGGAGCGGCGTTTTCCCGTGCCCGTGCGGCGCCTCGACGGCTTCGGCTTGCGCGACCTGACGGCGGCGAAGATCGACGCGGAAGGGGCGGAGTACGAGGTGCTGCGCGGGGCGCGCGAAACCCTGCTGCGCTGCCGGCCCGTGCTCTCGATCGAGATCGAGGAGCGGCACCGGCCGGGCTCCACCTGGGCGGTGCCGGCCTTCCTCGACGCGCTGGGCTACGACACCCACTGGGAGCATTGGGACGCGTGGCGCCCAATGGCGGAGTTCGACCGCGCCCTCATGCACCGCGCCAGCCCGAACCCCGCGGTGTTCGAGGCGTCGGACCCTTACGTCTTCGTCTTCTACGCCCTGCCGCGGGAGCACGCGGAAGGGATGCTGGCGCGGTTGCGCGCGGCGGCGGCGGCCGGCGCGGGAAGCCCGCCCAAGCGGTGACGGCGCCCCATGGCGGCCAGGGCCGCCGTGCGCGCCTCCCACGCGCGGGGTCAACCGCCGGCGAAGGGCAGCCACAGCACGTCCTCGATCCGCCGCGCGCCGGCGGCGAGCATCGCCAAACGGTCGAAGCCGAGCGCGATGCCGCTGCCCGCCGGCATCCCGTGCTCCAGCGCGCTCAGGAAGCCCTCGTCCAAGTCCCAACCTTCGCCCGCCGCGCCGTAAAGGCGGCGGCGCTCCGCCACGTCGCGCTCGAACCGCGCGCGCTGCTCGGCCGGGTCGGTCAGCTCGTCGAAGGCGTTGGCGAGTTCCATCCCGCCGGCGAACAGCTCGAACCGCAGCGCGGCGCGCGGGTCGGCCGGATTGCGCCGCGCCAGCGCCGCTTGCGGCGTCGGCCAGTGCGTCAGGAAGGTCGCGCGTCCGCGGCCGATGCGCGGCTCCACCCGCTCCAGCAGCAGGCGGAAGAACAGGTCTTCCCAGCTCTCGTCCCCGCGCGCCTCCAGGCCGGCGCACCGAGCGTCCTCCCGCAGCCGCGCGGCGTTTCCTTCGGTGCCGAGGATGTCGAGGCCGCCGCAATGCTCCGCGAACGCCTCCGCCACGGTGATCCGCTCGAACTTCGAGCGAAGGTCGGTTTCGACGCCGGCGTGCGCCACCACAGGCGGGCACACGGCGCGGACGAACGCTTCTGTTTCGTCCATCAGCCCGTCGAAGGAGAGGCCCGGCCGGTACCACTCCAGCATGGTGAATTCCGGCGCGTGCCGCGGGCCGGACTCGCCGTTGCGCCAAACGCGCGCCAGCTCGAAAACCGGCCCGGCCCCCGCCACGAGGAGTCGTTTCAACGCCAGCTCCGGCGAGGTGCGCAACCAGAGCGTCCGCCGCGCGCCGCCGGCGCCGAGGTGCGGCCGGTATTCGCTCCGGAAGGCGTGCAGATGCACCTCCATGCCCGGCACCGGCACCAGGCAGGGCGTCTCCACCTCCGTGTAACCGCGGCCGGTGAAGAACGCGCGGGTGTCGGCGACGAGCCGCGCGCGGCGGCGCAGGAAAGGCAGCCGGTCGGCGAGGCTGTCTGGGTGCCAAGGGGGGTTGGGCATCGCGTCCGGGCTGGGTTGGTGCGGTGGCGGCTGCGGGGACCATACACGCGCTCCGCCGGTCCCGCGCCTCCGCCCGGCGCGGGCCGCTGCTCCGCTCGAGCCGGCGGCTTCCGCCCGCCCCCGGCGAAGCGCCTGGAGGCGCTCGTCGCACCACGGGCCGGGCCGGACGAGCGGGACCGTCAAGGGACCAAGCACCCCGGCGTCGGATGCCGAAGCTGGCCCAGTGCGCCGCAGGGCGGGCGCCGCGCCCAACCGAGGCGGGAGCGCTGCGCGGAGCTTCCGGCACGGCCCGCGAGGGGCTACACACGCCCCGACCGCGGGGCCGCCCCGTCGCGGCCAGGTCCGCCCGCGCCGTCCGCCCCCGCACCCACCGGACCGGTTCCGCCACGAGCATGTTCGACGGCCCTCCCCCCGACACCGTTCCCGCGCCGCCGCCACCGGCGCGCCGCGGGCGCACACTCCGCGCCGCCGCGGAGCTGATCGCCGCGGGGTTGCTGCCAGAAGCGGCGCGCGCGGAGGCGGAAGCCGTCGCGGCGCGCTACGCCGTCGCCGTGACGCCGGCCGTCCGGCGCCTGATGGACCCCGCCGACCCGGCGGACCCGATCGCGCGGCAGTACTTGCCGGACGCGGCCGAACTCCGCACGGCGCCGGGTGAGACGGCGGACCCCACGGCCG
This sequence comes from Craurococcus roseus, assembly GCF_039523795.1. Classification (NCBI taxonomy): domain Bacteria; kingdom Pseudomonadati; phylum Pseudomonadota; class Alphaproteobacteria; order Acetobacterales; family Acetobacteraceae; genus Craurococcus; species Craurococcus roseus. The sequence continues at coordinate 13,861 of NZ_BAAAFZ010000003.1, forward strand.
ACGCGCCCTTCACCCCGGTCAAGGGCGTGGTCCACCGCTACCCCGACCGGGCGTTGCTGAAGCCCCTCCTGGCCTGCCCCGTGTACTGCCGCTTCTGCTTCCGGCGGGAAGCGGTGGGGCCGGACGGCGGGGTGCTGTCCGAGGCGGAGCTGGACGCGGCGCTCGACTGGTTCGAGCGCACGCCTTCGGTGCGCGAAGCCATCCTCACCGGCGGCGACCCGCTGATGCTCTCGCCGCGGCGCCTCGCTCGCATCGTGGAACGTCTGTCGGCGGTGCCGCACATCGAGATCGTGCGCCTGCACAGCCGCGTGCCGGTGGCGGACCCGGGGCGGGTGACTCCGGCCCTCGTCCGGGCGCTGGAGTCCGACCGCGCCGTGTTCCTGTGCGTCCACGCCAACCACGCGCGCGAATTCTCGCCCGAGGCGCTGGAAGCGCTGGCCCGCCTGCGCCGCGGCGGCGCGGCGTCGCTGCTCGGTCAAAGCGTGCTGCTGCGCGGCGTGAACGACAGCGCGGACGCGTTGGAGGCGTTGTTCCGGGCGATGCTGGCCGCGCGGGTGAAGCCCTACTACCTCCACCAGCTCGACCGCGCGCCCGGCACCGCGCGCTTCGAGGTGCCCATCGCCGAGGGCCGCGCCCTGCTCCGCGAGCTGCGCGGCCGCGTTTCCGGCCTGGCCTGGCCGACCTACGTGCTGGACTCGCCGGACGGCGGCGGCAAGGCGCCGCTCGGCCCGGATTTCGCGCGATTCGAGGGCGGTGAATGGCGGGTGGACGCGCCGCTGCGCCGCGCGGCAGCGGCGGACGCGCCCGGCCCCGGGTAGCGCGTCCGGGGCACCCCCGAGCGAACGGGCATTGGTCGGCGGCGCTCCCGTCGATGACCGCCCCGGCGACCGGCGAGGCCGCCCCGGCGCCGCCCGGTCGCGCGCGCGACCGGCCCCTTCTTCATCGGGCAATGGTCGGCGGCGCTTCCGCCGAGGCCTCCGCGGCGACCGGCGCCGCCGACTCGGCCGCCGGCCGCGCCTCGGCGCCGACGAGCCGCGCGAAGGCCGCCGCGTGCGGCCCTTCTTCCATGCGCCCGGCGACGCGCCCCCGCAGGACCGCGAAGGCCGCGTCATCGCCGGCCAGGGCGAGGGCCGAAGCCAACCGCAGCACCGCCTCCTGCTGGCCTGGGTCCAGCGGCGCCGGTGCGGCGGGGAGCCGCGATTCCAGGTGCCGGCCCAAGACCCGCGCCGCGGCCGCCCAGTCGCGCCGCCCCAGCGCCCCTTCGGCTTCGGCGACGCCCTCCCCCGCCGTACCCGGCGCGGAGTGCCCCGGGCCGCCGCTGCCGCCGCCTGCGCGGTCGGCGATCGCCGCCGCCAGGGCTGCGCGGCGCTCCCGCAGCGTGTCGGGCATGTCCGGCGCTTCCGTCGCGTCCAGGGCGGCGCGTGCGCCTGTGTGGTCGTTCTCGCGCAGGCGCAGCGCGGCGACGCGCCAGCCGGCTTCCGCCCGGGCGGCCCCCGCGCGCTTGGCGGCCCCGTCCAGCACCGCCGCCGCCACGCGGCCGGGCAGGTCGAGCTCGACCAGCAGTTCCACCAGCCGCGCTTCCGCCGCTTCGCGGTCCTCGGGGGAAAGCAGGTCGGACCCGGCCTGGAACGCCGCCACCGCCGCCACGGGTGAGCCGCCGCCGTCGAGCGCCGATCGCAGGACGCGCCCAGCGTCCCGCCGCGCTTCCGCCGCGCCGTCCGGGAACAGCGCCATCGATTGCCGGAGCAGCGCCAGCGCGCCGCCCGCGTCCCTCGAAAGGGCGAGCAGTTGCGCCAGCCTGGCGCGCGCTTCCCGCTCCGCCGCGTCGCCGCGCCACACGACCAGGGCCGGCGCGTAGGCGCGCGCGGCTTCGGCCGCGTCCACCCGGCCCGTGCTGAGGCGCAGCTCGACCGCCCGCCGCAAGGCCGCCGCCCGCGCCCGCCGGTCGCGGCCCCGCGCCGCCGCGTCGTAGGCGGCGATGGCGCCCTCCTCGTCGCCGTCCGCCTCCAGCAGCATCGCCGCCGGCACGGAAAGCCGCGCTTCGGCCTTCGCGTCGGCGAGCAGCCCGCGCAATGCGGGCCACGCGCCGGCGCCGGCCAGGGCTTCGGCCGCCACCGGCAACAAGCGGTTTCGCAACCCCGCCGGGTAGGCCCGGAGGAGCGGCAGGGTCGCGCGCAGGCCGGGCGACGCCGCCGCCGCGTCGCCCGTCCGCGCGAGAAAGAGCGACCGCCACAGCACGAGCTCGTCGCAGCCCGGCGCCGGTTCGGACCGGAAAAAAGCGGCGGCCTCGTCCAGCCGCACGGCCACCAACGCCGCGGCCGCCGCCAACGCCTTCCCCCGCAGCCCGGCCGCCGCGTCGGCGTCCTCGAAGGCGGCCCGGTTCATCTCCGCCTGCGCCTCGTGCCCGAGGCCGAGCGCCAGCATGGTCGCGGCGAGGTCCCGCCGCCGCCCGGCGCGCGCGAGGGGCTCGGTGCCGGCGAGCAACGCCGATTGCGCCCGCAGCCGTTCCAGGAGCTGTTCCGGCCGCAGGTCCGGCAGGTCGAGGCAGCGGGACATCGCGGCGCCCTCCGCCGGGCCGGCGGCCGCGGCGTCGAGCGACAAGGGCGAGAGCACGCTGCCCGACAGGACGAAGCGGTCGGGTAGCGCTTGCAAGCGCAGGCTTCCGGAGCGGGCGAGCACCGCGACGCCGAGCCCGGTCTCCAGCAGGTCGTACTCCGGGGCGCGCCGGCCGCCGGCGAAGCCGCGCCCCGCTTCGCGCGTCGTGCCGATCAACAGCGGCAGGCCCGTTTCCGGGTCGCGCAGCACGACCACCCGGTTCGGCGGCACGCCCGCGATGGCGATGGAGGGCGCCTGCCCGGCGGTCGTGCCCAGCGCCGCCACGTCCGGCGCAGCGCCTTCGTCGCCGCTTCCCGGTGGCCGCGGCGGCGCTGCGGCGAGCACCCAGCCGGACGGCCCGCGCGCCAAGCGGAGGGGACGGGCACGGTCCACCGGGAAGGCGAGGACGAGACCTTGCGGCGACGTGCCCGCCTCCTGGACGCCCGCGATCGCGGGATGGCGGAGCGCGTCGGGGTTCCGCAGCTCGGGGCTGTCGAACACCGCGAGCACCGTTCCCCCGCGCTTCACCAGGGCTGCGCCGGTGCCACGCGGGAAGTCAAGGACGACGCCCCCCGCCTGCGAAGCGGGAGCCGCGGACGCCGGCTGCTTCCCTGCGATGGCCACGGCCGGAGTCTGCACCGCCGCGACCCGCTCCGAGGCGGACGCGCCGACCCAAGGCAAGCCCGCCGCGAGC
>NZ_BAAAFZ010000003.1:17171-17817 GCF_039523795.1 Craurococcus roseus
CCCCGCCGCCAGCGCCAGCCGCCGATGCGGGCGCGCCGGGCGCAGCACCGGGCCGCAGGGGCTCGGCGGCGTCGGCGTGGTCCCGCGCGCCGCCATCAGCCGCGCGCGCCGAGGGCCGCGCGGTGGCGGGCGAGTTCCGACGTGAGGGCGCGCGCCCGGTCCGGGCGCATGGCGCCCAGGATCGGCGCGGCCTTCGCTTCTCGCAGGCGGTCCACCAGCGGCACCAGCACCGGGAGTTCCAGGTCGTCGAATATCGCCGCCGCCTCCCGCGGCCGCATACCCTCGTACAGCTTCACCATCTGCCGCCAGCCCGCCTCCTCGCGCTCCGCCCTCTCGCGCTCGCGATCGGACCGTTCGCGCTCGGACCGCTCGCGTTCGGCCGCGCCGGCCGCGGCGGCTTGGCGCTGCAAGGCCGACAGTTCTTCCAGGCGCCGCGCCGCTCGCCGCTCCGCCGCTTCCGCCGCCACCTCGCGGGTGAGCAGCGCTTGTTCCCTGGCGTCGAGCTCGGCCCGGCGCGCCCGCAAGGCTTGCAGGAGTTCCCGTTCGGCGCGCTGCTCGGGCGTCGTGGCATGGTGCTGGTCCGGGCCGGGCGGATGGGGCGCCCCCGGCTGGGGGCCTTCGCCGCCGGGCGCGGCGGGCCGCGGGC
>NZ_BAAAFZ010000003.1:17858-29113 GCF_039523795.1 Craurococcus roseus
CCGGCGGCGGCTGGTGGCGCCTTGGCCGCGCGCCCCGGCGCTTCGGACGCCCTGGCCGAGCCCACAAGGGCCGGGGCGCGGTCGGCACCGCCCGCACCAAGCAGCGGCGCGGCAAGCGTCGCCACCTTGACGGCAAGCAGCACGCCCATGGCGCCCAACGCAGCCGGCAGCAGCAGGCGCCGGTGGCGGCGCCGGGCGGCGGCCGCGGGAGGGGCGGCCATCACGAGGCGCGCCGGGCCAGGGCGACCAGCAGGTCGCGCTCGGCGCGGCTCTCCGCACGCCCAGCCGCCTGCTGGACCGGCAGGGCGATAGGGGCGGAACCGCCCCCGGCGACGCCGGGACGGGCGGCTCGGACCAAGCCTTCCAGCCGGTCAGCCGCCGCCTCGGCCCGCTGCACGAGGTACCGCAGGTCGTCCCGCAACGTTTCAGCTGCGGCGACGCCGCCCTCCATCGCCTTGCGGCTCCCCTCGGCGTCCCGCCGCAGCAGGGCTGAGGCCGCTTCCGCGCGCCGGGACGCTTCGTCCAAGCCCGCCGCGCAATCCGCCAGCGTTTCCCGGTCGCGCCGCACGGCGCGGAGCGCGCGCTCCAGCCGCAGCGCCACGACGATGGTGCCGGCCAGCAGCGCGGCGACGGCCAGTTGCGCCAGCCATTCGAACCAGCCCACGGCCGTCAGCCCTCCACGGCGGCCGCCACAACCGCGGCGTCGCGCAGTTCGCGCGTGATGCGCACGGCCAAGCGGTCCTTGCGGCGGCCGAGGTCGCCTTCGAACAGGTCCACGTCGTTGCAGCGCAGCTTCACCGGCGCGTCCGGCGAGGCGTCGAGGGTGATGCGGTCGCCGCGGCGCAAGGACAGCACGGCGGAGAGCGGCATGGTCTGCTCGTCCAGCACCACGTCCAGGGCCAGCTCGGTAAGCCGCAATTCCTCCCCGAGGTGGGTTTCCCAGATCGAATCGCGGCCGAGCTTCTCGCCCATGAACTGCTGCAGCAGGGCCTCGCGCACCGGCTCCAGCGTCGCGTAGGGCAGCACCAGTTCGAGGCCCCCGCCGCGGTCCTCCATGCCCACGCGGAAGCGCGACAGCACGCAGGCGTTGCCGCCGCGCGAGACGGCCGCGAAACGCGGGTTCACCTCGAGCCGCTCGAAGCGGAACCGGACGGGGGAAACGGGCTTGAACGCTTCCGACAGGTCGTCCAGCACCACGGAAACCAAGCGCTCCGCCAAGGCGCGCTCGATGGAGGTGTGGGGCCGGCCTTCGACGCGCATGGCGGCGTTGCCGCGCCGGCCGCCGAGCAGCACGTCCACGACCGAGTAGACCAGCGCGGAGTCCACCACCAGCAGGCCGTAGTTGTCCCACTCCTCCACGCGGAACACGGCGAGCAGCGCCGGCCGGGGCACGCCTTCCAGGTAATCGCCGAAGCGCAGCGACGACATGCCCTCCATGGAAACGTCGACGTTGTCGCCGGTGAAGCCGCGGAGCGAGCCGGTCATCGCGCGCATCAGCCGGTCGAAGACGATCTCCAGCATCGGCAAGCGCTCGTAGGCGACCAGCCCGGCGCCGACCACGCGCCGCATGCCGTCGTCGCCGCCATGCCCGGCATCGCCGAGCAGCGCCTCGAGCTCCGCCTGCCCGAGCAGCGGTTCCCCGTCGGCCGCCGGCGACGGGCCCGGTGCGCCCGCGCTCATTGGACCAGCAGCTCGACGAAGAGGACGTCCGTCACCCGCGCGGGCGGCGCGGCGAGGCCGGCGCGCACCATCAATTCCTCCCGCAGACGGTAGGTGCCGGCGCTGCCGCGCAGCTCCTCCGGCCGCACTTCCCGGAGGTAGGTGGTGAACAGGTCCTGCAGCCGCGGCATCGCCTCCTGCAGCGCGCGCGCGTCCGCGGCGCCCGCCACCTCCAGCTTGGAGCGGAGCTTGATGTAGCTCGACCGGCGGCCCGGGGCGTTCAGGTTGGCGACGATGTCGGGCATGTCCACGAAGACGGGCTTCTCGGCCGGCGCCCCGGCGATGGAAGCGGCCTCGGTGGCCTTGAAGCCGGGGACGAGGCCGGCGAACCAGGCGCCGGCGCCGCCCGCGCCGAGGAGGACCAGCGGCGCGGCGACCAGCAGGAGTTTGCCCCGTCGCTTGGGCGGCGTCGTCGCTTCGGTCGGCTGCTCCGTCATGGAACCCTCGGATCGCTGGAGGGCCGCATCCTCCCCGCCGCCGGTTAAGGAAGCCTTGCGCCGGCGATCCTTGCCGGGCTTGGCGGCGCGGGAGCCGCCCGCCGTTAACCGGATGTTGGCGTTCCGGCCGCCATCCTGCCGCCTCCAAGCGCGCCCGGCGGACCGACCGCCCGCGCCCCGGAGAAGGACCGGCCGTGGACTCGCCTGGCTACATCATGCTCTCGCGCCTCGGCGCGCAGCTCCGGAGCACGCAGGTGCTGGCGAACAACCTCGCCAACGCCGACACGCCGGGCTTCCGCGCCGAGCGCGCCGTCTTCGCCGAGTTCCTGCAACCGCGCGCCGTGGGGAACGCGGCGCCGCCCGGCGACCGCGGCGCCGCCTACGCCATCGACCGCGCGACCTGGCGCGACACGGCGGGCGGGGCGATCTCCACCACCGGCAACCCGTTCGACCTGGCCTTGCAGGGCGACGGCTTCTTCGCCGTCGAGACGCCGCGGGGCGAGCGCTACACCCGCGCCGGCCGCTTCGCGCTCGCGGGCGACGGCAAGCTGACGGACGCGGACGGCAACGCGGTGCTGGGCACGGGCGGCCAGCCCATCGTGCTCGGCCCGAACGACACGCGCGTCGAGGTCCTCGGCGACGGCACGGTCCGCAGCGAGAACGGCCCGGTCGGCCAGCTCCGCGTGGTGCGCTTCGACGACCCGCAGAAGCTCCGCGCGGAAGGCGCGCGCCTCTACGCCAGCGACGACGGGCCGGGCGCGCCGGCGGAGCGGCCCGGCGTGGTGCAGGGCGCCGTGGAGAACAGCAACGTCCGGCCGGTGGCGGAGATCACCAACCTGACCGCGCAGACGCGCGAGTTCCAGTTCGCGGCGCAGTTCGTCGAGCGCGAGGGCGAGCGCCTGTCGTCCGCGGTCGAACGCATCCTGCGCCGCCGCTAGCCCGTTCCAGGAAGGACCAGACCACCCATGCGCGCCTTGCAGATCGCCGGCACCGGCATGATGGCCCAGCAGACAAACGTCGAGGTCATCTCCAACAACATCGCCAACATGGGCACCACCGGCTACAAGCGCCGCCGCGCCGAGTTCCAGGACCTGATCTACCAGAACCTGCGCCGCGTCGGCTCGCAGTCCTCCGACACCGGCTCCATCCTGCCTTCCGGCGCGCAGATCGGCCTCGGCGTGAAGACCGGCGCCATCTACCGCATCGGCGAGCAGGGGTCGCTGTCGCAGACGGAGAACCGCTTCGACCTCGCCATCCGCGGCAACGGCTTCTTCCCCGTGCAGCTCCCCTCCGGCGAGGTCGCCTACACCCGCGACGGCACCTTCGGCCTGTCGCCGGAGGGCGTCATCGTCACCGCCGAGGGCTTCCCCGTGCAGCCCGGCATCACCGTCCCGGCCGCCGCGCGCGACGTGACCATCAACGCCGCCGGCGAGGTGCTCGCCAAGCTCGACGGGCAGGTGGCGCCGCAGAATGTCGGCCAGATCCAAATCGCCATCTTCGCCAACGAGGGCGGGCTGGAAGCGGTGGGCGACAACCTGCTGCTGGCCACGCCCGGCTCCGGCCAGGCGCAGCTCGCGGCGCCGGGGCAGCCCGGGTACGGCCAAGTGATGCAGGGCTTCATCGAAACCAGCAACGTCAACGCCGTGCAGGAGATCACCTCCCTCATCACCGCCCAGCGCGCCTACGAGATGAACAGCAAGGTCATCAGCGCGACGGACGAGATGCTCTCGACGCTCGCGCGGCTGCGCTGAGGCGGGGGCCGCCATGCGCGCCCTCTTCGCCCTCTTCGCCTTCCTGGCACCGCTCGCCCCTGCCGCGGCGCAGGAGATGGCGGCGCCGCGCCCGCTCTCCGTGGTGGAGGAGCCGGTGCTGCGCCTCGGCGACGTGTTCGAGAACGCCGGCCCCAAAGCCGGGCAGGCCATCGGCGCCGCGCCCGCGCCGGGCCGGCGGCTGGTGCTGGACACGGCGCAACTCTCCGCGCTGGCCCGCGCGCACGGCCTCCCCTGGCGCCCGCTTTCCGCGCACGAACGCACGGTGGTGGAGCGGCCCGGCCGCGCGGTGCCGCGCGAGGAAATAGACGCCGCGCTCCGCGCCGACCTGTCGCGCCTGGGCCTCGACCCCGACTCCGAGCTGGACCTCGGCCCGCTCCTGCCCCCCGTGGTGCCGTCCGCCGCGCTGGCGCAGGTCTCCGCCGAGAACACGGCGCTGGACGCCGCGACCGGCCGCTTCTCCTCGACCCTGGTGGTGCTGGCGGGAGGGATGCCGACCGCGCGGATGCGCCTCTCCGGGCGCGCGGTGCCGACCCGGCCCGCGGTGGTCGCCACCCGCCGCATCGGCCTGGGCGAGGTGGTCGGCGCCGGGGACGCGCGGCTGGTCCGGCTGCGCGCCGAACGGGTGCGCCCGGGCACCGCGGAGCGGCTCGACGAGGTGGTGGGCCAGCGGCTGCGGCGCCCGATGGCCGCGGAGATGCCCTTCGCCGCCGCCGACCTCGCCCCGCCGCCGCTGGTGGAGAAGAACGCGCCCGTCGCGCTGGTGCTGGAAGCGCCGGGCCTGTCGCTCTCCGTGCAGGGCCGCGCGCTCGAATCGGCGCCGCGCGGCGCCGTGGTGTCCGTGATGAACCTGGCGAGCCGGAGCGTCGTGGAGGGCGAGGTCGTGGGGACTGGCCGGGTCCGCGTGCTCATGGGCTCCACCCCGACCGTCGCAGCCTCCGCCCGCTGAAGGAACCGCACGCCATGCGCCGCCCCTCCCCGACACTGCTGCTGCTCCCGCTCGCGCTCTCCCTCGCCGGCTGCGGCAACCTGGAACGCATCTCCCGCGTCGGCCGCGCGCCGGAGATGTCGCCGGTGGCGAACCCCACCGCCGACCCGGCGTGGCGCCCGGTCTCCATGCCGATGCCGGCGCCGCAGGAAGCGCCCGCGGTGGCCAACAGCCTGTGGCGCCCGGGCAGCCGCACCTTCCTGCGCGACCAGCGGGCGGCGCAGGTGGGCGACGTCATCACCGTGCTGGTCTCCATCCAGGACGAGGCGCAGCTCCAGAACCGCACCCAGCGCGCCCGCCAGGGCGGCGACAAGCTTGGCCTGCCGCAGGTCTTCGGGATGCAGACGCGCTGGCTGCCGCGCGGCGCCAGCCCGGAATCGCTGCTCGAAACCTCCGGCGGGCAGACCAGCGACGGCAACGGCACGGTGAAGCGCGTCGAGACCGTCACGCTCCGCCTCGCCGCCACCGTCACGCAGGTGCTGCCGAACGGCAACCTCGTGGTCGGCGGCCGGCAGGAGGTGCGGGTGAACGCGGAACTGCGCGAGTTGGCCGTGCAGGGCGTGATCCGCCCGCAGGACATCGCCAGCGACAACACCATCAAGCATGACCGCTTGGCGGAAGCGCGCATCGCTTACGGCGGGCGCGGCACGCTTTCCGACTTGCAGCAACCGCGCTACGGCCAGCAGCTCCTGGACGCGATCCTGCCCTTCTGACGGAACGCGCGCGCCGCGCGCGGAACGCTTGTTGCGGCCCGGGTTGCCCCGCCCAAGTGCCGGTCCTATAGCGCCCACGCCCGGGCGCACGGACCGGAAGGGAACAGCCGCGTGGCCAGCCTCGAACCCGACATCCAACCGAAAGCGGAGCCGAACCCCGCCCTGGCCGCGCAGGCGGCCATCCTCGCCCGCCCCGCGACGGAGGAGCGGCGCATGGCCGACGCCGTCCGCGCGCTGGCGATCGACGCGGTGGAGGCGGCGAAGTCGGGCCACCCCGGCATGCCGATGGGCATGGCCGACGCCGCGACCGCGCTCTGGACGAAGTTCCTGAAGTTCGACGCCGCCGACCCGCGCTGGCCGGACCGCGACCGCTTCGTGCTCTCGGCCGGGCACGGCTCCATGCTGCTCTACGGCCTGCTGCACCTGACCGGGCACGCCGGCATGGGCATCGAACACCTGAGGCGCTTCCGGCAGCTCCATTCGCCCGCCGCTGGGCACCCTGAATTCGGCGAGCACCCGGCGATCGAGACCACCACCGGCCCGCTCGGCCAGGGCTTCGCCAACGCGGTCGGCATGGCGATGGCCGAGCGGCTGCTCGCCGCCCGCTTCGGCCCCGAATTGGTGGACCACCGGACCTGGGTGGTCGCCTCCGACGGCGACCTGATGGAGGGCATCAGCCACGAGGCGGCGTCGCTCGCCGGGCACCTCCGCCTGGGCAAGCTGACGGTCCTTTACGACGACAACAACATCTCCATCGACGGCGACACATCCCTGTCCCTGTCGGACGACGCCCTGAAGCGCTTCGAAGCCTACGGCTGGGCGGCGCGGCGCGTGGACGGGCACGACGCGGCCGCCATTTCGGCCGCTCTCGGAGAAGCGACGAAGAGCGACCGTCCGACCCTGATCGCCTGCCGCACCATCATCGGCTTCTCCGCGCCTAAGAAGGCCGGCACCGCGGCGAGCCACGGGGCGCCCCTCGGCCCGGACGAGGCCGCCGCCGCGAAATCGGCCCTTGGTTGGAACCACGGCCCGTTCGAGGTGCCCGAGGGCTTGCGCGAAGCTTGGGGCAAGGCCGGCCGCCGCGGCGCCGGCGCCCGCGAAGCCTGGCTCTGGCGCCTCGCCGAGCACCCGCAGCGGGCCGAGTTCGAGCGCGCGATGGCCGGGCGGCTGCCGGAGGGCTGGAACGCCCCCCTTGCCGCCCTCCGGGCCAAATGGGCGGAGGAGAAGCCCAAGCTCGCCACCCGCGTGTCCAGCCAGCGCGCGCTGGAGGCCCTGGTGCCCGCCGTGCCGGAGATGGTGGGCGGCTCGGCCGACCTCACCGGCTCCAACAACACCAATGTGAAGGGCGTGCCGGCCGTCTCCCCTGGGAATTGGGACGGCCGCTACATTCATTACGGGGTGCGCGAGCACGGCATGGCGGCGGCCATGAACGGCATGGCGCTCCACGGCGGGATCATTCCCTATTCGGGCACCTTCCTCGTCTTCGGCGACTACATGCGGCCTTCGATCCGCTTGGCGGCCCTCATGCGCCAGCGGGTGGTCCATGTGCTCACCCACGACAGCATCGGGCTGGGCGAGGACGGGCCGACCCACCAGCCGGTCGAGCACCTCGCCTCCTTCCGCGCTATGCCGAACCTGCACGTCTTCCGCCCGGGCGACGCGATGGAAGCGGCGGAGTGCTGGGAGCTTGCCGTGGCGCGGGCCGACGGCCCGTCCGTGCTCGCCTTGTCGCGCCAGAACCTCCCCGCCTTTCGGGTCGATGCCGGCGAGAACCGTTGCGCCAGGGGCGGCTACGTCGTGGCCGAAGCCTCCAGCGGCTCGCGCCGCGCCACGCTCATCGCCAGCGGCTCCGAGGTGCAGGTGGCGCTGGCCGCCAGCGACCTCCTCGAAGCCGAAGGCATCCCCTGCGCCGTGGTGTCCCTGCCCTGCTGGGAGCTTTTCGCCGAGCAGGACGAGGGCTACCGGGCCGAGGTGCTGGGCGAGGACGCGCTCCGGGTCGGCATCGAGGCGGCCGCCGAGTTCGGTTGGAGCCGGTGGCTCGGCGAGCGCGGCCTGTTCATCGGCATGCCCGGCTTCGGCGCCTCCGCGCCGGCCGAACACCTGTTCCGCCATTTCGGCATCACGCCCGAGGTCGCCGCCGCCGCGGTGCGGAAACGATTGGCGGGCTAGAGCGATCATTCCGCGACACATCAGAGGAGAGGGCCAGGAACCATGACGGTGAAGGTCGGCATCAACGGCTTCGGCCGCATCGGGCGCCTCGTGCTGCGCGCCGCCATCGAGAGCGGGCGCGACGACGTGGAGGTCACGCACATCAACGACCTCGGCTCGCCCGAGGCCAACGCGCACCTGTTCCGCTACGACAGCGTCCACGGCCGCTTCCCCGGCGAGGTGCAGGTGGAGGGCGACAGCCTCGTCATCGCCTGCAACGGCCGCCGCTACGCCCCCATCAAGGTCACGGCCGAGCGCGACCCGACCAAGCTGCCCTGGCAGGGCGTGGACGTGGCCGCCGAATGCACCGGCATCTTCACCAAGCGCGACAAGGCCGCCCAGCTCCTGCAAGCCGGCACCCGCAAGGTGCTGATCTCGGCGCCGGGCGAGGAGGCGGACGCCACGATCGTCTACGGCGTCAACCACAAGGCGCTGACCAAGGAGATGCAGGTGGTGTCCAACGCCTCCTGCACCACCAACTGCCTCGCGCCGGTGGCCAAGGTGCTGCACGAGAAGTTCGGCATCCAGCGCGGCTACATGGTGACGATCCACGCCTACACCGGCGACCAGAACACGGTGGACACGCTGCACAAGGACCTGCACCGGGCGCGCGCCGCGGCGGTCTCCGCCATCCCGACCTCGACCGGCGCGGCCAAGGCGGTCGGCCTCGTGTTGCCGGAGTTGAAGGGCAAGCTGGACGGCACCGCCATCCGCATCCCGACGCCGAACGTTTCGCTCATCTCGCTGGACGTGAACCTCAAGAAGGAGGGCGTCACCAAGGAGGCGGTGAACCAGGCGATGAAGGAGGCCTCGGAGGGCGAGCTGAGCGGCATCCTCGGCTACAACACGGCGCCGCTGGTCTCCATCGACTTCAACCACGACCCGCGCTCTTCCGTGTTCGACGCCTCGCAGACGCAGGTGGTGGACGGCGCGCTGGTGCGGGTGATGAGCTGGTACGACAACGAGTGGGGCTTCTCCAACCGCATGTCGGACACCGCCGCGCTGCTCGGCACGCTCTGAGGGGAACGGGACGGTCATGGCGCGCTTCCGCACCCTCAACGACCTCGACCCCAAGGGCAAACGGGTGCTGCTGCGCGCCGACCTGAACCTGCCGGTCAAGGACGGCAAGATCACCGACCGCACCCGAATCGAGCGGCTCGCGCCCACCCTGCGCGAGCTGCTGGACAAGGGCGCGCGGCTGGTCGTGTGCAGCCACTTCGACCGGCCGAAGGGCAAGCGCGTGCCGGAGATGTCGCTGAAGCCGATGGCCGACGCGCTCTCCGCCACGCTCAACCGCCCGGTGGCCTTCGTTGACGATTGCGTCGGCCCGGTGGCCGAGGAAGCGGCGGCCAGGCTCAAGGACGGCGAAGCGCTGCTCCTGGAGAACACGCGCTTCCACGCCGGCGAGGAGGAGAACGACCCGGCGCTGGCGCAGGGCCTCGCCCGGCTCGCCGACGTGTACGTCAACGACGCCTTCTCGGCCGCGCACCGCGCGCACGCCAGTACCGAGGGCGTCGCGCGGCTGCTGCCCGCGTACGCGGGGCGGCTGATGCAGGCGGAGTTGGAGGCGTTGGACGCCGCGCTCGGCAACCCGAGCCGGCCGGTGGTGGCCATCGTCGGCGGCGCCAAGGTCTCCACCAAGCTCGACCTGCTCGGAAACCTGTCCAAGAAGGTGGACGTGCTGGTGATCGGCGGCGCCATGGCGAACACCTTCATCGCCGCGCAGGGGCACGGCGTCGGCAAGTCGCTGCAGGAGGCGGACATGCACGAGACCGCGCGCCGCATCCTGGAGGACGCGCGGAGCGGCAACTGCGAGATCCTGCTGCCGATCGACGTGGTGGTCGCCGCGGCCTTCGCGCCGCACGTGCCGACGCGGGAGGTCGGCGCGGAGTCGATCCCCGCCGACATGATGGCGCTCGACGTCGGACCGGACACGGTGGCGGCGATCGAGGCGCGGCTGCGGCAGGCCTCCACCCTGGTGTGGAACGGGCCGCTCGGCGCCTTCGAAACCCCGCCCTTCGACGCCGCGACGGTGGCGGTGGCGCAGGCGGTGGCGGGCCTCACCCAGTCGGCCGGGCTGAAGTCCATCGCGGGCGGCGGCGACACGGTGTCGGCGCTGAAGCACGCTGGCGTGGCGGAGCGCATGACCTACGTGTCCGCCGCTGGCGGGGCCTTCCTGGAGTGGATGGAGGGCAAGACCTTGCCGGGCGTCGCGGCCCTCGAGACGGCGTGAGGCGGGCGCGCCCAGGGGATCGTTACTTGTGAGTTAACGCGGGCGGCGGGCATCGTTCCGCGCATGCCGATCCGCCCCGTGCCGCCCTTGCACCGCCACCGCAATCGCCGCGGGGGCGACGTTTGGGCGGAGCACCGGCCGTTCATCCTGCGTTCAGCTTTGGGTGCGACGGTGCTGCGCATGATCTCGACGCACTCCCTTTCGGCCTTCACGCCGGCCATCGACCGAGCCGCGCCGGCGCAGCCCTCGAGCGCGGTCGGCGCCTCAGCCGCCGCCGTCCCGGAGGTGGTGGAGGCGGCCGCACAGGCCGGGGCGCAACGGCCGCTGGAGGCCGTGCCGGCGCTGCCCGCGCGCCCGCAGCCGCGCGGTTCGCTCCTCGACCTGCGGGTTTGACCCGGGGGCGAGTCGTCCGCGGCGTCCGGGAACGATCGGGGGGCGAGGTTCGCCTTGCCTTCGCTGGGGGCGTTGCCCATCCTGCTCCCCATGCCATCCTTCATCCGCACCACGCCGGAAGGCGAGGACCGGGAAAGGCTCACCTGCCGCGATTGCGGCTTCGTCGCCTACGAGAACCCGAAGATCGTGGTCGGCAGCGTGGTGGCCGTTGACGGCCGGGTGCTGCTGTGCCGACGGGCCATCGAGCCGCGGCTGGGGTTCTGGACGCTCCCGGCCGGGTACATGGAAATGGGCGAGACCGTCGAGGAGGGCGCGGCGCGCGAGGCCTGGGAAGAGGCGCGCGCGCGAATCCGGATCGAAGGCGTGCTGGCCGTGTATTCCATCGCGCGCATCGGGCAGGTGCAGGTGATCTTCCGCGCCCGCTTGGACGAGCCGGGCTTTGAGCCGGGGCCGGAGAGCCTGGAGGTCGGGCTGTTCGAATGGGCGGACATCCCGTGGGACGGCATAGCCTTCCCGTCGGTCCATTGGGCGCTGCGGGCGTGGCGGGACACGGCGCACGCCCCGCTCGCCGCGCCGGCGCTGAACCCGGCTTCCGACCCGCGCGGCACGCGCCCCATGCAGGACCTGGAGGTGGAAGGGTGATGCCGACACGGCGCCGGTTCGGCTGTTTGCTGCTGGCGCCGCTGCTCGCCGCGCCGGCGGTCGGCACCGCGCAGGAGGCCGCCGCCCCGGCTGCGGACCCGGTGGCCCCCGCCGCCCGGAAGCCGCGCCCGCCGCGGCCGGCGCGCCGGCGGC
>NZ_BAAAFZ010000003.1:29131-30570 GCF_039523795.1 Craurococcus roseus
GGCGTGGTGCGCCGCCGCCCCGCCCAGCGACGCGGCGGCCGTCGTAGCCGGCCGTCTCGTCGTCGGGTCGGCGCCGTCCGCCCCGCCCGACGCCGGGTTCCGCCTGGAAGCGGCGCCGGTGCCGAACCGCGACCTGGAAGGGCCGCGCGCCCAGGAGGCCGACCGCGCCCGGCTGTCGCCGAGCGTGATCCACCGGCCCCTGCCCAGCCAGGGCATGGCGACCGAGGGCGCCGCGAGCATCCAGGAGGAGCGGCTGTTCTTCCCGGCCCCGGGCGCGCGGCTCAACGTCCCCTTCTCCTACTGACCGCGGCCGCCGGCGCGGCCGGGGTTCCAGACCGGGTCGGGCGCGCGCCACAGCAGCGGGTCGCGCATCATTCGGGCCAGGCCGGCGGAAACGGCGGCGGCGATGCGCTCGCCCTTCTCCGCCGTGGCGGCGCGCGGGTCGCCGCGGACGCCGGTGCGGGGGGCGCGCTCGGCGAAGCTCCAGAAGCGGGACGCGCCGGCGGTGGGGCTCTCGGGCGGCGTGTTGGGGGGCGCGGCTTCGGCGATGCGGTCCCGGCGCACCTGGGCGGGGTCGAGCGCGAGCCATAGGCTGGTTTCGCCCTCGCAGGCGTGCTGGATGCCGGGCTGGGCGGTCAGGGTCGCCGCGACCTCGGCCGGTGCGGCTTGCGGCCATGTGGTGGCGACCACGGGCACGCCGAACTCGTGCGCCAATTCTCGCGCCGAGACGGCCAGCGGCTCGATGTTGCCGCCGTGGCCGTTGACGATGAAGAGGCGGCCGAAGCCGTCGGCGCGCAGGCTCCGGACGACGCAGCGCAGCACGGCGTGGAAGGTGGCGTAGTCCAGGCTGACGGTACCGCCGAAGGGGAAGTGGTGCTCCGACAGGCCCATCCACATTGGGGGCAGGACCACGGCGGGGATGTCCGTCGCCTGCTCGGCGGCGCGGACGGAGAGGGCGTGGGCGGCGTGGCTGTCGGTCCAGACCGGCAGGTGCGGGCCGTGCTGCTCCAGGCTGCCGACCGGCAGGACCGGGAGGGCGTTCCGGGCAGCCAATTCCTTCAATTCGGGCGCGGTCAGGCGCTCCCAGCGGACGTCCATGGCTCCCCTCCCCTTCGCTGCGGGCGGGGCGTGGTAGCGCGGGCGGCACACGGCAGGAAGCGCGCCGCGGGCGGCGGCGGTGCTGCCGAGCGGTGGCGGCCGGGGCGGGCAGGGTGGCCGGGGCGGGCGGGCCCGGAACGCTCGCGTCGTGCCCGAGGCGGCCGGCGCGCGCGCCGCGGGCGGACCGGGGCGGATGAAGCGCCGCGCCGTTCTCGCGGGTCCGACCGCGGCGCCGGTCATTGCGGCGCCAGGTGGCGGGGGATGGAGAGCCGGCCGCCGGCGGTCTTCAGCAGCTCGCCGCAGAGGGCGAAGAAGCCCGGGCGGGGCATCAGGGCGCGGGC
>NZ_BAAAFZ010000004.1:0-3672 GCF_039523795.1 Craurococcus roseus
GGCGCCGCGTGCGGGCGCGCGGACGCGGCGGCGCCGCCCGGGCGCGTGCGGGGCGAGGCTCGCGCGGGCACCGGCCGGCTCCGCTGCGGCGAATTCGAGACAGGACATGCGCGATCCCCGGGCCTCCGTGCCTTCGCCGGCCGGAGCCGCGCCGTTCCGGACGCCACGGCTCCGATTTGGGCTCATTGGCATCCTGGGTAGGGCCGTCCGGCGGTGGCGCGCTGTGCGGCCACTCACACGGCACGCGCGATGGGGCGGGCGCTTCGCCGGGGGCACGCTACACCCCTGCCCCATCCAACCAGGCGCCAGGAGCCAGCCCATGCCCAGCACCCCGATCGACAGCGGCCTGTTCCGAGACATGTTCGGCACGCCCGCCATGCGCGCCGTGTTCTCCGACGAGGCGCTGCTCGGCCGCTACGCGGAGGCGGAGGCGGCGCTGGCCCGCGCCGAGGCGAAGGTCGGCGTCATCCCCCGCGAAGCGGCGGAGGCGATCTCCGCCGCCGTCGGCCGCGGCCTTTCCTTCGACATGGAGCGCATGAAGCGCGAAACGGAGAACGTCGGCTACCCGATCCTGCCGTTGGTGCACCAGCTCGCCGACGCCGCCGGCGAGGCGGGGCGTTACGTGCATTGGGGCGCCACGACGCAGGACATCATGGACACGGCCACCGTGCTCCAGCTCCGCGCGGCGCTCGACCTCGTGGCGGCGGACATCGGAACGCTGCGCGGCATCCTCGCCGGCCTCGCGGCGAAGCACCGCGACACGCCGATGGCGGGCCGCACCCACTTGCAGCAGGCGTTGCCCATCACCTTCGGCTACAAGGCCGCGGTGTGGCTTTCCATGATGGACCGCCACGCCGAGCGGCTGGAGCAGCTCCGCCCGCGCGTGCTGGTGGGCCAGTTCGCGGGCGCCGCGGGGACGCTGGCCTCGCTGGGCGACAAGGGGCTGGAGGTGCAGGCGGCGTTCTGCGCGGAGCTGGGCCTCGCGCAACCGCCCATCACTTGGCACGTGGCGCGCGACGGCTTCGCCGAGGCGGTGGGCTTCCTCGGCCTCGTCACCGGTTCGCTCGCCAAGGTCGCCACCGACGTCATGCTGATGATGGCGACCGAGTTCGGCGGCGAGGCGCAGGAGCCCTTCGCGAAGGGGCGCGGCGGCTCCTCCACCATGCCGCAGAAGCGCAACCCGATCTCCTGCGAGCTGATCATCGCCACCGCCAAGGCCGTGCGGCAGCGCGTGGGGATGATGCTGGACGCCATGGTGACGGATTTCGAGCGCGCCACCGGCCCATGGCACCTGGAATGGATGGCGGTGCCGGAAGGCTTCATCCTTTCCTCCGCCTGCCTGCACCACGCGAAGTTCATGCTGGGCGGGCTGGTGGTGGACCCGGAGCGGATGCGGGCGAACCTCGGCCTCACCGGCGGGCTGATCGTGGCGGAGGCGGTGATGATGGCGGCGGCGCCCAAGCTCGGCCGGGGGCGGGCGCACGACGTGGTCTACGACGCCTGCCGGGCGGCCATCGCTTCGGGTCGCGGCTTGGCCGAAGCCTTGGGCGAGGTGCCGGAGGTCGTGGAGGCGCTCGGTGGGCGGGAGGCGGTGGAGCGCCGGTGCGACCCGGCGAACTACCTCGGCTTGGCGCCGGAGATGGTGGACCGTGTCCTGGGGGGCCGCGGCGCGGGGTAGCGGCCGCTGCTCCGCTGCTTGCCGCCACACCGCCCGACACGATGCGCGCCGGCGTTCCGGCACGAAAAGCGTGGTCCGGGCGTTGACGGACGCGACCGTACCCCATTCTCCCCTGTGGAGCGGGGAAGCCGTTTCGGAGGACCGCATGGAACGCAAGCACGATGGCTGACCGGACGACCCCGCTGGAGGATTACGCGCTGATCGGCGATTGCGAGACGGCGGCGCTCGTCTCGCGCGACGGTTCTGTGGATTGGCTGTGCTGGCCGCGCTTCGACAGCCCGGCCTGCTTCGCGGCCCTGCTCGGCGCGCCGGAGCACGGGCGCTGGCGCATCGCCCCCCGCGACATGGCGCCGGAGCGGACGCGGCGGCAGTACCGCGGCGACACGCTGGTCCTGGAAACGGTGATGGAGACGCCCGACGGTGGCGCCGTCGCCCTGATCGACTTCATGCCGCCACGCAGCGGCGACTCCGACCTGATCCGCATCGTGCGGGGCCTGCGCGGGCGCGTGCCGATGCGGATGGAGCTGGTGCTCCGCCCCGACTACGGCCGGACGGTGCCCTGGGTGACGCGGCAGCCCAACGGCGACCTGCGGGCAGTGGCGGGGCCGCACCAGGTGACGCTCCGCACCGGCGTGCCGACGCGGGGCGAGAACATGCACACCGTGGCCGAGTTCGAGGTCGGCGAAGGCGAGGACGCGACCTTCGTCCTGACGCATTCCGCTTCGCACCTGCCGCCGCCGGAGCCGGCGGACCCCCGGCTCCAGCTCGGCGAGACGGAAGCGTTCTGGGCGGATTGGATCGCGTCCTGCTCCGACCGCGGGCCGTGGTCGGAGGCCGTCAAGCGCTCGCTCCTCACCTTGAAGGCGCTGACCTACCGGCCGACGGGCGGCATCGTCGCGGCGCCCACCACCTCCTTGCCGGAGGTGCTAGGCGGGTCGCGCAACTGGGACTACCGCTTCTGCTGGCTGCGCGACAGCGCCTTCCTGCTCATCGCCCTCACCGGCGCCGGCTTCCTCGAGGAAGCGGCTGCTTGGCGCGATTGGCTGATCCGCGCCGTCGCCGGCAGCCCGGACCAGGTTCAGATCATGTATGGCGTGGCGGGCGAGCGCTTGCTGACCGAGACCGAGCTGCCTTGGCTGCCGGGCTACGCCGGCTCCCTCCCCGTGCGGATCGGCAACGGCGCCGCCGGGCAGATGCAACTCGACGTGCTGGGCGAGACGATCGACGCGCTGTTCCAGGCGCACCGGCGCGGCCTCGAACCCTCCGACACCGCTTGGGCGCTCGCGCTGGCGATCATGGAGCGGCTGGAGGAGGTGTGGCGCCAGCCCGACCAGGGCATTTGGGAGGGTCGCGGCCCGCCCCGGCACTTCACCCATTCCAAGGTCATGGTCTGGGTGGCGTTCGACCGCATGGTCCGCGCCGCCGAAGCCCTCTCCCTCGACGCGCCGGTGGAGCGCTGGCGCCGCGTGCGGGACGAGGTCCACGCCGACGTGTGCGCCAAGGGCTTCGATCCGGAGATCGGCGCCTTCACCCAATCATACGGTTCGCGCTCGCTCGACGCGAGCCTGCTGCTG
Organism: Craurococcus roseus; assembly: GCF_039523795.1. Classification (NCBI taxonomy): domain Bacteria; kingdom Pseudomonadati; phylum Pseudomonadota; class Alphaproteobacteria; order Acetobacterales; family Acetobacteraceae; genus Craurococcus; species Craurococcus roseus. The sequence goes on from NZ_BAAAFZ010000004.1 coordinate 3,253, forward strand.
GTCCCCTTGGTCGGCTTCCTCCCACCGGACGACCCGCGGGTGCGCGGCACGGTGGCGGCGATCGAGCGCGGCTTGGTGGCGGACGGCCTGGTGCGGCGCTACGACACCGCGGCCACGGACGACGGCCTCGGCGGGCAAGAGGAAGGCACCTTCCTCGCCTGCTCCTTCTGGCTGGTCGAGGCCATGCACATGGAAGGCCGCACGGCCGAGGCGCGCGCGTACTTCGAGCGGCTGCTCACGCTCCGCAACGACGTCGGCCTGCTCGCCGAGGAGTACGACACGCGGGCGCGGCGCCAGGTCGGCAACTTCCCGCAGGCCTTCAGCCACGAGGCGCTGGTCAACGCCGCCCTTTGCCTGGAAGGGGGGGAGAACCCCGACCGCAGCGCGCCGCAGTCGCCGCGGCAGGGCTGAACCGGGGTC
>NZ_BAAAFZ010000004.1:3707-35173 GCF_039523795.1 Craurococcus roseus
CGGCGGCCGGAACGGCCGCCGCGCGCCACCCCGGATCAGGCCATCACGCCGGCGAAGCGCAGGAAGTCGCGGATGGTCACGATCGGGTCGCCGTTGGGCAGCCGCACCGCGTCCGCCGGCGTCCACCACCAGGAGCGGCCGTTGAGGTACGAATTCCGGTCGTGCTTCAGCAGGCCGATGACGGTCTCGCACACGATCCGGCTGCCCAGTTCGCCCAGAGCGTTGCCGTCGGCCCGCACCTCGGCCTCCTTCAGCACGTAGTACCAGAGCGGCGTGTGCCGGAGGAAGCCGCCCTCCTCCAGCGCGGCGTCGACCTCGGGCGTGTTGCCGCGGCGCAGTTCCTCCTCGGAGAGCGGCGCGACGCCCATCTCCGCGGCCACCGCTTGGCCGGTCGGGATGCTCAGCAGGTAGCCGCGCAGGAGGTTGCGCCGGGCGAGGTGCCGGAGGAGCGTGCGCAGCGCCTTGCCGGCGTCGTCCTGGATGTCGCCGCCGGTGCCCTCGTTCACCATGCCCTGGGTGGTGAGCGGCGGCGCGAGGCGGGTGTCGATCCTGCGCGCGAAGTGCGTCTCGTCCGGGTCGCCCTTGTCGGTGAGGCGGTCCCATTCGATGATCCAGTTGAAGGGCAGCGTCGGCGTGCCCCCGAACGGGTTGCGGATGCTCTTGGTCGGGTCGTTCGGGTCGCGCAGGAAGCCGTTGCCGGTGAACAGGAACAAGAGGTCGAAGGGCGCGAACGGGATGAGCGGCGGCTGCGCCTGGCCCGGCGCCGGCCTGCCGAAGTTGCGGTTGTGGTCGTAGGCGCCGCGAACCATCGTGTGGCCGAAGCGGAACGCCGCGACCGAGTACTCCAGCGGCATGAACAGCTCGTGGCCCCGCAGCGGCCGGTAGTAGGTGGGGCCGGCGGCCAGCACCTTGTCCACGACGCCCCCGAAGGTCACGGTCCGGAGATAGTCCTGGACGGTGATGCGCTGGTAGACGTGGCGCACCACGTCGCGCGCGCACTGGAACACCGCTGCTTGGAAGCGCCGACCCTTGCCGGGCCACAGGCCGAAGTCGCGCGGGTTGGCTTCGATCCTGTCCACCACCGCGTTGTGGAAGCGCAGGAAGGCGAGGTGGAGCTGCGCGACGATGAGGTTCTCGTCGTTGCGGAGGTCGCCGATGAAGGCGCGCGTGCGCTTGTTGGGGTCGTCCCGCAAGGCGGGCGGCAGCACATCCTCGGTGATGACGCCCGCGTCCAGCAGCGGCCCGATGCGGGGCAGGTCGCGGTCCAAGTCGTTCTCGGGCGGGATTTTGATGCCCTGGATCGGCGGTTCGGACGGGTTGTCCGCGTTGCGGCCGATGCGGAATCGGGCGCCGACGTAGAACCCGGCGTCCTTGCTGTCCTGGTCGAGGATGGCCGGGCCGTCGCCGTAGACGCTGTCGAGGTCGAGCGTCGGGCGCCGCAGGTTCTTCAGGCTCGCGGTGACGTCGTCCGGCGGGACCGGCACGAGGTCCGGCTTGGTGATGTCGCTGGTCGCGGAGTCGCGGTCGGTGTTCGCGGTCAGGTCGTGGTCGAGGAACTGGCCCCAGTAGGTGTAGACGGCAGGGATGGTGGAGTTCACCTCCACCTTCGGGTCGGCCTGCGCCGGCGGGTCGTTGTCCACCATCGCCGTGCCGAGCTTGTTCAGGGCCTCGACCACCGCCTTCGGGTCGCCGGGCAGGCGGCTCGCCGGGTCCGCCTTGAGCTTGGGCAGGAGGTAGTCGAACGGCGTCTCCATCTGCCGCAGCTTGTCCGCCTCGTCCTTCGGCAGCGCCCGCGCCGCGAGGAAGACGTCGCCTTTGCGGGCCACGCTTTCGGCGTCCTTGGCGGCGTCGTCCATCACGTGCCCGCCGTGCTTCAAGTAGAGCATTCGATCACACTCCCGGTTGTTGGCTCGAGTCGGTGGCCATGCCGATGCGCGGGCCGGGGCTGGCCCGTGCGCAGCGCGTGCGGTGCGCCTCACCAGGGGCGCCGCCGGGCGACTGTGGGCTCCGCGGTGCGTTCGGACTGTGCGCCCGCGCACACCGCGCCCGTGGCCTTTGACGGCCAGGGGGCTTGCGGGGCGGCGGCTCCACCGCCATTTACCATCCCAGTGGATGGCATGAGGATGGTTCTGGGATGTCTGGCACGCTGCACGAACTGCGGCCCAAGAGCGGCGGGGAGACCGAGAAGATCACGGTCAACCTCGGCTACGTGGACCTGGGCCACATCGACCTGCTGGTGCAGGACGGCTTCTATTCCAACCGCACCGACTTCATCCGCACCGCCATCCGCAACCAGATCGAGCGGCACGCGGAGGCGGCGAAGCGGTCCGTGGAGCGCAAGAGCCTAGACCTCGGCTTACGGCACTACACCCGCGAGGACCTGGAGGCCGCGCGCGCGGCAGGCCAGGTGCTCGACATCCGGGTGCTCGGCCTTGCCACCATCGCCGCCGACGTTTCGCCGGAATTGGCCCGCGCCGCCATCGGTTCGGTGTCCGTGCTCGGCGCCTTGCAGGCCAGCGCGGCGGTGAAGGCGGCGCTCGCCGACCGGACCCGCTAGCCGCTCCCGGCCGTTCCCCTGTTCTCCCTTTCCCACGATCGACATCGGAAGACCCCGACATGCAGTTCCTGCCGCCCCAAGACATGGCCGAAGCCACCCGCCTCGTCCGCGAAGGCCAGTTGGCCGACGCCACCGCGCTCTTGCAGCGCCTGCTCCGCGGTGAGGCGGCGGCGGCGCCGTCCGACGGCGCGCCGGCGGGGCGACGCCCGCCGCGCGTCATCGACGTGGAACCCGAAGCGGCGGAGCGTCAGCGGCCGGCCGCGGGTGCCGGGGAGGAGCGCACTCCCGGCGGCGCCGGGTGGACCGCCGCCGCCACGGACGGACCGGCGCCGCAGCCGCAGATGCCCGACGCGCTCCGCGGCTTCGTGGAGCGGATGAAGGGCGGCGGCGGGCTACCGCCGGGGCTGGACGCGCAAATGCTCCGCAAACCGGCGCAAGCGCGGGTACCGGTGCCGGAGGGCGCGCGCTTCGTCGCCCAAACCTTCTCCAGCCAAGCGGGCAGCCGCGCCTACAAGCTCTACGTCCCGAGCACCCACCGCGGGCAGCCGGCGCCGCTGGTTGTCATGCTGCACGGCTGCACCCAGTCGCCGGACGATTTCGCCGCCGGCACCAGGATGAACGCACTCGCGGAGGAGCACGGCTTCCTCGTCGCCTACCCGGGGCAGCCGCCTTCCGCCAACCCGCAGAAGTGCTGGAACTGGTTCAACCCGGCGGACCAGCGGCGCGGCGCGGGCGAGCCTTCGCTGATCGCCGGCATCACCCGGCAGGTGATGCGCGACCACGCCGTGGACCCGCGGCGCGTCTACGTCGCCGGGCTCTCGGCCGGCGGTGCCAAGGCGGCGATCATGGGCATGGCCTACCCGGACCTCTACGCCGCGGTGGGCGTGCATTCCGGCCTGGCGTGCGGTTCGGCGAGCGACGTCCAATCGGCCTTCGCCGCCATGCGCGGCGGCAGCGGCGGCGCCCCGTGCCGGCCCGATCCGGCGGCGGGGGAGCGGCGGCCCGTGCCGGCCATCGTGTTCCACGCGGACCGCGACGGCACCGTGCACCCGCGCAACGCCGACCAGGTCGTCGCCCAGTACGGGGCGCCGGGACTGCGGAGGCAGGCGCCGCAGCGCGGGCAGGTCGCGGGGGGCCGCCCTTACACCAAGACGCTGCACGCCGCCTCCGACGGGCAGGTGCTGCTGGAGCAATGGACGGTGCATGGCGGCGGCCACGCCTGGTCCGGCGGCAGCCCGGACGGCTCCTACACCGACCCGCTCGGCCCCGATGCCTCGCGCGAGATGCTGCGCTTCTTCCTCGACCACCCGCGCGCCGGTTGAGGCCCGGGCGGGCGCAAGCTTTCCGCCTTCTGCCCCGACGTGACGCTTTACGGACGTTTCGGATCGGGTCCATGCTCGATCCGCCGCGCATCGCTTGCTGGCCCTCACAGGGCACGGGCGGCCGCGGAACGCGCCGGTCCGAGCCCGGCCAAGCAAGTCCAAAAAAGTGGGGAGCGGAACATGTCGGACACGGTGAAGATTCACCCGTACGTGGACGGCGGCTTGAAGCCGGCCGCGCCGGGTTTCGCCGGCGGCACGCTGAGTTGCCGATGCGCGCAGGACCCGGTGCGGGTCAGGGTGGAGACGCAGGTGGCGCACAACCACGTCTGCGGCTGCACCAAGTGCTGGAAGCCGCAAGGTGCCGTCTTTTCCATGGTGGCGGTGGTGCCGCGCGACAAGCTGCGCGTGACGGAGCACAAGGAGAAGCTCGCCGTCGTGGACGAGACCGCGGCGATCCAGCGCGTCGCCTGCAAGGCGTGCGGCACCCACATGTACGGCCGCATCGAGAACGACAAGCACCCGTTCTACGGCCTCGACTTCGTGCATCCGGAGCTGTCGCGCGAGGAGGGCTGGGCGCCGCCGGAGTTCGCCGCCTTCGTGTCCTCGGCCATCGAATCGGGCGTCAGCCCCGACAGGATGGGCGCGATACGGGCCAGGCTGAGGGAGTTGAAGCTGGAACCCTACGATTGCCTGTCGCCGCCGCTGATGGACGCCATCTCCACCCATGTGGCGAAGGCGAAGGGTGTGTTGCGGCAATAGGGGCGGGCGGCGGCACCAGCGCCGCCGCCTCAAGCAGGCTTCGCCGCTTGGGAGGCCGGGATCTCGGCGGCCGGCGCTCCCGGCGCCGACTCGTTCCCCCTGAAGCGCTCGATGAAGCCGTCGAGGCGGGAGAAGAAGGCCTCCACCGCGTAGCCCACGAGGAAGGCGATCGCCAAAGGCGGCAGCGGCGAGTTCTGGAGGAACAGCGTGCCGAACAGCCCGACGACGGTGCCGGCGATCAGGGCGATGAAGTAGCGGGCGCTGTTCGCGGAGGATTTCGTGTAGGCCTTCTGCTCCACCAGCTTCGCGTAATGCCGGAAGCCGTAAAGCGCAGCGCCGAGCAGGGCGTAGATCGCGGGCAGGAAGTTAGAGACGACCGCCGTGCTGATGATGGTCTTTTGCTGCACGGCCTGCGCGAAGTTCCTGATGTGCTGGTACACCAGGACTTGGTGGAAGGCCTCGTTGATGACGTCCGAGGCGGAGCGGATGATCTCCGGCCGGACGTTTATCCGGGTCAGCTTGTCCGGATGGGTCTCGTTGAACACCACCGGCGCGATGTCCACCAGGACGCCGAAGTTGAAGTAGTTGTTGAGCTGGGTCGCGGTTTCCCTGAGCCAATTGTTCTTGCGCGAGAACTCCACCACGCCCGCGAACAGCTCGTCGGGCGTGACCCGGGCCGCCGTCTCGGACGAGCGCAACGCGGCGGCGGCGTAGGCCCTCCGTTCCGTCGCGGTGGCGCCGCTGTCCTCCGCGGGGAGCGCCGGCGCGGCGGCTTGGTTGCGCACGTACTGGACCTGCGACCAGAGCTTCAGCGCCGCCTCGTTCTGTTCCGTGATGAGCTGCGACACCTGCTTGGCGATCGACTCCTTCACCGAGATGAAGATCGAGAACGCGATGACGAAGGAGGAGAGCACCACCACGAACGCCTTGAGCAGCTTGATCGGGCTCTTGTTGGACAGCTCCAGGGACGCGGCGGTGACCGGGCTCGTGATCCGCGAAAGGTCGGCGAAGGCGGCCCAGAAGGCGGCGGCCGTCTCCTTCGGGATGGGCTTCCCGCCGTCGACCGCCGCCCGCGCGTTCAGGATGGCGTCTATGACCCACCCCTTCACGCCCTCCTTCGCGCCGACGGGCTCCAGCGGGAAGCGGCCGGAATGCGCGGCGTGGGAAAGGAGTTGCTCCGCGTCGGCCAGGCTCTGGCGGAACAGGTCCGTCGCTTGCACCGAAGCGTCCGGCGCGGCCCCCTTGCCCGACGCGTCCGCGAAGCTGTCGTTGGCCGGAGCCGCGCGGGCGTCCTTGCGGCCGACCATCGCGGCGGCGGCCTCGGTGCTTGACGACAAGGCGCGGGTCCTCCCTCGACGAAACGCCGCGGCGACGCCCTCCGGATCGGCTGCTCCTCCGGAGGAGGCGCGAGCGGGCCTTGCGCCCTGGGCGGGAGGAGCGTCGGCGCCATCGGAGCACGGGCGCCGAGGGCGGCGCAGTGACGGAACGCACATACGCCGCCGGCGGCCCGGGGCGTCATCGGGGCTTCGATAAGGGGGCTTCGACCGGCCCGCCTCTGGCGAACGCGGGCGGGCGACCGATCCGGCGTCAGCGGGCCGGCGTCACGCCACCGCCACCACGCCGCGCTCGGCCAGGTCGCGCAGCATCTCGATGATGTCCGCTTCGATCACCTCGCGGGGGGCGGCGAAGCGCTCCGCGAGCGTGTCGGCGATGGCGCCGACGCTGCGCGCGCCGTCCACCAGCTTCAGCACCTCCAGCGCGGTGTCGTCGGGGACGAAGGCGCGCTCGGGCGCCAGCACCACCCAGCGGCCGCGCGCCGCGTCCTCGCGCAGCCGCGCGCCCCGGGCCAAGCGCGGCACGGCGGCGGCGTCCATCCCGGTCAGGCCGACGGTCGGAAAGCGCCGGGCGGCGGCAGGCCCGGCGAGACGTAGGCGTGGTGCAGCGCGTCGAGCTGCGCCCAGAGCAGGTCGCACTTGAAGCGGAGCGCGGCGAGCACCGCTTCCTGCTCGGCGCGCGTGCGCGCGTGCTCCTTCACGTAGCCGAGCGCGAATTCCACGTCGCGCGGCGCTTGCGTCAGGCGCGGCGTGAAGTAGGCCAGGGTCGTCTCGGACACGAAATCGTAATGGCGCAGCATCCCCGACACGCGCTCGGAGATGATGCCGGGCGAGAACATCTCCGTCAGCGACGAGGCGATGGCCTCCAGCACGGTTCGGTCGCGCACGAAGTGGACGTAGGCGTCCACGGCGAACACCGTGCCGGGCAGGATGCCGGCGAGCGAGGTGACGTAGTCCCGGTCGAGCCCGAGGCCGTCCGTCAGCGCCAGCCAGCGCTCCACGCCGCCCGGCCGCGAGCCGTCGCCGTCGTGGTCCTCCAGGCGGCGGCGCCATTCGCGCCGGAGCGCGGTGGTGGGCAGCCGCGCGAGCAGGGTCGCGTCCTTACGCGGGATGCTCGCTTGGTAGTAGTAGCGGTTGAGCGCCCAGGCCTGCACCTGCCCTTTGGACAATCGGCCGTCGTGCAGAAGACGGTGGAAGGGATGGAGGATGTGGTAGCGCTCCTCCCCGATGGCGCGCAGCCGCGCTTCCAACTCATCGGGCGAGAGCGCCTGCAGGCCAGCCCCCTCCACCGCCATCCGTCCTCAGCCGATTTCGGCGCAGGCGTAGCAGTTGATTTCGAGGGCGAGCGAAACTTCGGCCACGCGGGGCTTGGTCCAAGCCATTTGCATCCTCCCTCGGTGGAACGGTCCGCCGTCCCGGGCCGCCCGACGGAGAGCAGCCTTCACAGGAAGTCTCGTGACGGCCTGTCCGCCCGTCAAGGCCGGGCGCGCCCGTGGCGGTCAACCGCCCTTGGCGAGCTTGCGGGCGTTGGCGCGCACGCGGTGCCGCGACGGCGCCAAGGCGGCCGCGGCCACCGCGGCAGGGGTCGCGCCGGCCATCATCGCCGTGCCCGCATCGAGCGCGCCGCTCGCGAAGGCCTTCTGTTTTTCCAGCGCGTATTCGGTTAGCTTCGCCTGCGCCTTCGCCGGCTCCGTCCACAAGGCCGCACTGCGCAGCGCGAAGACCCAGCCCGCCTGCCAAGCGAAGAGGCCGTAGGTGAACGGGTCGGGGGCCGCCGCCGCGCGCCGCCGCCCCTTCACAGGGCCCCCAGCACGGCTTCCGCGCGGCTGACCTCGAACGCGCCGGGTGCTTCCACGCCGATGTGGGCCACCTTGCGGTCCTTCGCCACGAGCGCGAAGCGTTGGCACCGGACGCCCAGGCCGCGCGCCGTCAGGTCCAGTTCCAACCCCAGCGCCTTGGTGAGCTCGGCGGCGCCGTCCGCCAGCATGACGATCTTGTCGCCCACGCCCTGGCTCTTGGCCCAGGCGTCCAGCACGAAGGCGTCGTTCACGGCCATGCAGGCGACCACGTCCGCGCCCTTGGCCTTCAGGGCATCGGCGTGCTCCACGAAACCGGGCAGGTGCCGGGCGGAGCAGGTGGGCGTGAAAGCGCCCGGCACGCCGAACAGCACGACCGTCTTGCCACCGAAAAGTTCGTCGATCGAGGTTTCCCTGGGGCCGTCCGGCGTGCCCTGCGTGAGCTTCATCGAGGGTATTGTTTCGCCGGGCTGGATGGGCATGGGCTTCTCCTGTTCGCGCGGCCCGGTGTACGGCGTCCGCACCGTCCTGTCATCGCCGCTCGCGCGAGGGGGAAGGCGCGCGCGCTTGCGCGCCCGGGGAACCGCCGCCATCTATCAGCCATGGCAAAGCGCGCTCGATCCAAGCGGATCCTGGCCACGAACGGTGACGGCGAGGGCTACCTCAGCGGCCAGCTCCTGATCGCCACGCCCAGTATGCAGGACTCGCAGTTCGCGGGGTCCATCATCTGCGTTTGCGCGCACTCCGACGAGGGCGCGATGGGTTTGGTGCTGAACCGGCCGATGGAAGGCTTGAGCTTCGACGACCTGCTGCGGCAACTCGACCTCGAACCGGTTCCGGCCCAACGCTCCATCCGGCTGCACCAGGGCGGCCCGCAGGAAGGCGGGCGCGGCTTCGTGCTGCACACCAACGATTGGTCCAGCGAGGGTTCGTTGCAGGTGGGCGGCGACCTCGCCCTCACCGCCAGCGTGGACATCCTCAAGGCCATCGCCAGCGGCGGCGGTCCGCGCCTCGGCTTGCTGGCGCTGGGCTACGCGGGCTGGGGCCCGGGCCAGCTCGAGAGCGAGATCGAGGCCAATGCTTGGCTGTCGGTGTCGCCGGACGAGGCGTTGCTGTTCGGCGAAGCGCACGACGCCAAGTGGCGGCAGGCTTTCGCCAAGCTCCGGGTGGACCCGCTGCTGCTCTCGGCGGCGGCCGGGCACGCCTGACCGCCGGCCAAGCGGCCGCCGACGCCTCGGTTTGCCGAGGTGTCACTTGAACGGCTCATGCCTGTGAATGGACCTTCGCGGAAAAGCGGATGGCCATGGCTATAGAGTTCGGAACCCCGGACGCGGACACGCTGCCTGGAACCGACGACCCCGACATCCTTTTCGGCCTGGATGGCGATGACAGCCTGAACGCGCTCGGCGCCCCCGACGCCGTTCTTGGCAGCACGGGCGACGACTCCCTCCACGGCGACGCCGCCAACGGGCCTTTCCTCGCCGAGTCCGACGGGAATCCGGGGCGGAACTTGGTCTTCGGCGACGAGGGAAACGACACAGTCTTCGCCGGCTACGGCGAGGACACGGTGCTCGGCGGTGCTGGCAACGACCTGATCTTCGGTCGGGGCCTCGGGCCGCCGCCCCCCTCCGGCGTCGAGTTCTTCGAGGGCGACGACGACGGCGACGCGCTCTTGGGCGGGGGCGGGGACGGGAACGACAGCGTCAGCGGCGGCGACCTCATAAGCGGCGGGGCCGGCGAGGATCTCTTCCTCTTCGGTCGCGAGGGCGTCACCGGCTTCGACATCGCCGAGGGCGTCGGCGACGGCAACCGCGCCGTGGTGACGGATTTCCGGAGCGGCGAGGACGTGCTGGACGTATCCGGGTACCGGGGCTTCTTCCTCCCGTCCGGGACGCCGGCGATGGAGTTCCTGGGGACCGGTCCGTTCGTGGAAGAGTACCGCCCTCAGTTGCGCTACGAGGTTCAGGGCGACCGCACGATCGTCCAAATCTTTTCGCCTTTCGGCACGCCGCCACCCGACGTTCCGCTCCCGCCGGCGGGGGCCACGGTGGAGATCGAGTTGCGCGGCATCCGCGGCATCTCCGAGGACGATCTGGTCCTGGGCTGAGAGCGCGGACCGGGGACGCGGCCGTCGGGCTGGACACGCGCGCCGCCGCCGCTGCAAGAAGCGCGGCCGGGCAGCACCACAGGAGAAGCGCCGCATGTCTTCCATGACCACAGCGACCACGACAACGTCCGGCACGCCGGCCTTCCTTTCGGATTGGGCGCCGCGCCTGTTGTCCGTCCTGCGGATCATGGCGGCGCTGCTGTACATGGCGCACGGCACGCAGAAGCTCCTCGGCTTCCCAGCCATGCCGGGCGGCCGCCCGATGCCGGAACTCCTCACCCTGCAAGGCGTCTCGGGCATCCTGGAGTTGGTGCTCGGGGTGTTGCTGGTGCTCGGCCTGTTCACCCGGCCCGCGGCCTTCGTGGCGTCGGGGCACATGGCCTTCGCCTACTTCATCGGGCACGCGCCGCGGAACTTCTTCCCCGCGCTGAACGGCGGCGACGCGGCGATCCTCTTCTGTTTCGTCTTCCTCTACCTCGCCGCCTCCGGCCCCGGGCCGTGGAGCCTGGACGCCGCGCGGACGGGGCGGGGAGCGACGCTGGCGGCGCGCTGACGGCCCGGCCGCCCGCCGGGACACCGCCACGGGGAGGAGCGGACGGGTCCATGGTCCAAATCAGGCCTCTCCATCCGCTCTTCGCCGGTGAGGTCACGGGCGTGGACCTCCGTCGCCCGCTGCCCGAAACCGACTTCGCCGCCATCCGCGAGGCCTTCGAGCGGCTGTCCGTGCTGGTTTTCCCCGACCAGAGCCTGGACGACGAGGCGCAGATCGCCTTCAGCCGCCGCCTCGGCCCCTTGGAGGCGACGCGCGCCGGCGCGGCGGGCGCGGGCAGCCCCGTGATCGTGCTGAGCAACATCGGCCCGGACGGCGCCATCGCGCCGCCCACGGACAAGCAGGCGCTGAACAACCGCGCCAACCGGCATTGGCACCACGACAGCTCGTTCAAGCCGGTGCCGGCCCGCGCCTCCCTGCTCCACGCGCGCGAGATACCGGGCGCGGGCGGTGACACCGAGTTCGCTTCGACGCGAGCGGCCTGGGCCGAGTTGCCGCCGGACCTGCAACGGGCGGCGCGGGGCCGCGTGGCGTTGCACGACTTCGGCTGGTCGCGCTCCCGCGTCGCGCCTGAACTCGTCTCCGAGCAGGAGCGCGCCGATTGGCCGCCGGTGCGCCAAGCCGCCGTGCTGGACGGGCCGCACGGCCCTGCCCTCTACCTCGGCGCCCACGCGCGGAGCATCGAGGGCATGGACGAGGCCGAAGGCCACGCCTTGATCGAGCGCTTGATGGCGCATGCCACCCAGCCGCGCTTCGTCCACGCGCACCGCTGGCGCCCGCATGATTTGGTGCTGTGGGACAACCGCGCCGTGCTCCACCGCGCCACGCCCTTCGCCAACACGACCGAGCGCCGCCACATGGTCCGCACCACCGTCGCCGGAGAGGGACCGACCCTAGCGGCCTGACCGCCCGCCCACCTGCCGCGCGGAGCTTCCCGCGCCCGCGCGGCTCGGGCACGCTGCGCGCTCCGCCGCACAAGGGGGAGCCGCGCGCAGTGCTCAGGGCCTTCGTCGTCATCGTGTGCTTCCAATTCGCGGGCGAGGCGCTGTCGCGGCTCGCCGGCCTGCCGGTGCCCGGCCCGGTGGTGGGCTTGGCGCTGCTGGTGCTCGCCGCCCTCGCTTGGCCCGCGCTCCAGCGCGAGGTGGAGGAGGTGGCGGACACGTTGCTGCGCCACCTGTCGCTGCTGTTCGTGCCCGCCGGCGTCGGCGTGTTGCAGTACCTAGACCTGATGCGGAGCGAGTGGCTTCCGTTGCTCGCCGTGGTGGTCGTCTCCACAGCGCTGACGCTGGCGGTGTCCGCCCTCGCCTTCACCGCCGTGAGCCGGCGCGGCCGGGGCGGGGACACCGGGGCGTGAGGGGGCCGGGCGAGTTCTGGCTCTTCCTCTCCACCTCGCCGCTGTTCTGGCTGGCGCTGACGCTCGGCGCCTACGTGGCCGCGGACGCGCTGGCGGCGAGGACGGGGCGGCACCCGGCGGTGAACCCGGTGCTGCTGACGGTCGCCGGCGTCGGCGCGGTGCTGCTCGCCACCGGCACGAGCCACCAGACCTACTTCGCGGGGGCGCAGTTCATCAACGTGCTGCTCGGCCCGGCGACGGTGGCCTTCGCAGTGCCCATCCTACGCCACCGCTCCGCCATCCGCCGCAACCTGCCCGCCATCGCCGCGACCCTCGCGGCCGGCACCACCACCGGCGTCGTCAGCGCGGTGCTGCTGGCGAAGCTGTTCGGCGGCGGGCAGGCGCTGGTCGCCTCCGTGGCGCCGAAGTCCGTCACCGCGCCCATCGCCATGGGCATCTCGCGCGAGATCGGCGGCTTGCCGGAGCTGACGGCCGTGGTGGTCATCGCCACCGGCATCACCGGCGCCGTGCTGGTGACGCCGCTGATGGACGCGCTCGGCATCCGCGACTGGCGGGCGCGGGGCTTCGCCGCGGGTTTGGCGGCGCACGGCATCGGCACGGCGCGGGCGTTGCAGGTGAATCCGGTGGCGGGCACCTTCGCGGGCTTGGCGCTGGCGTTGAACGGGTTGGTGACGGCGCTGGCCGCGCCGCTGCTGTTCCGCTTGTTCTGAGGGTCAGCGCCCCGCCAGCAGCGCCGCCGTCCTCGCGTCCGCCGGGTAGAACGCCTCGATCGCAAGTTCGGACAGCGTCACCTCGACCGGGGTGCCGAACACCATGGTGGTCGAGAGGAACGACAGGCGGCCGCGCGGCGTGTCCAACTCCATCGGCACGGCGATGCCGTCGTCCGCCGCCTCGGCGCCCGGCTCTTCCGCGGCGCCCGCGCCGAAGGACCGCACTTCTTCCAGCAACGCGGCCAGCTTGCGGTCGCCGCTGGCGTCCACCTGCCGCCGCAACCGCTCCAGCAGGTGCGCGCGCCACCGCGGCAGGTTGGCGATGCGCGGCGCCAAGCCGCGCGGGTGCAGGCTCAGCCGCATCCCATTGACCAGCGGCGCCACCAGCGCCGGGTCCTCCACGCCCGCGAGCAGCGGCGCCACGGCCTCGTTCGCGGCCACGATGTTCCAGTGCCGGTCGATCGCCAGCGCGGGGAAGGGCATGTGCGCGCGCAGGATGCGCTCCACCGCGTCCCGCGCCGCCGCCATGTCCGGCGCGCCCAACGGCCGTTCGGGGTAGACGGGCGCGTAGCCGGCGGCGAGCAGCAGCGCGTTCCGCTCGCGCAGCGGCACGTCGAGCGCCGCGGCCAAGCGCAGCACCATCTCGCGGCTCGGCGCCGCGCGGCCGCTTTCCACGAAGCTCAGGTGCCGCTGCGAGACTTCCGCGTCGAGCGCCAGGTCGAGCTGGCTCCGCCGCCGCCGCTGCCGCCAGGCGCGCAGCCTTTCGCCGATCGGGAGCCTGGCGTCGGTGGGGTCGGGGTGCAGGACGGTCGCGGTGGCCATAGCGCATTTTACACCCGTTCCGCCGCGCGCCGATGACCTCCGACGTAATCGACGCGCGGCCGGCCCTTGGGCGAGTGTTCCCCCGTCGCCAACCCGAACAAGGAGACGCAGGCATGGCCGACACCCTCCACCCCACCCCTTTCCTCCGCTTCGCCCTGCTGGGCGACGCCGCGGCGAGCGGCGCCACCGGGCTGCTGCTGGCGGCTGGCGCCGGCGCCCTCGCGTCGTTGCTCGGCCTGCCGGAAGGGCTGCTCCGCGTCGCCGGGCTGCTCTTGCTGCCCTACGCCGCCTTTGTCGCCTGGGCCGGGACGCGCGACGGCGTGCCGCGCAACGCGGTCCGCGCCGTCGTGGCCATCAACCTGCTCTGGGTGCTCGACAGCGTGCTGCTGCTGGCGTTCGGCCCGGTGTCGCCGAACGGCCTGGGCGTCGCCTTCGTGCTGGCGCAGGCGCTGGTGGTCGCGGGCTTCGCCGCCATGCAGTGGACGGCGCTCCGGGGCGGCGCGTCCACCGCGCGGGCCGCGGCCTGACGCGCCGGGAGAGCGGACGGTGCAGAGAGCCCCGGCCCTCGACGCCGCCGGCCACGTCGTCACCCGCGACGGCGTGGCCCTGTTCCACCGCGATTGGGGCGGCGGCCGCGACGCCGCCCCGGTCGTCTTCCTGGCGAGTTGGAGCCTCGCCAGCGACTCCTGGGCCCACCAGATGATGGCTTGCCGCGCCGCCGGCCTGCGCCCGGTCGCCTACGACCGGCGCGGCCACGGCCGCTCCGCCGATCCCGGCCGAGGGTACGACTTCGACACGCTGGCCGACGACCTCGCGGACGTGCTGGAAGCGCTCGGCATCCGCAGCGCCACCCTCGTCACCTTCTCCGCCGGCGCGGGCGAGGCGGTGCGCTACCTGACGCGGCACGGCGCCGCGCGCGTTTCGCGCCTCGCGCTGGTGGCGCCGACCACGCCGTTGATGGCCCGGACGGGCGACAACCCGGACGGCATCGATACCGCGGTCTTAGACGCCTTCGCGCGGGACGAGATGCTGCGGGACTGGCCGCGCTGGCTGGAGGACAACGGCCGCGCTTTCGCCGGGCCGGACGTGTCCGAGCCGATGCTGGCCTGGGTGAAGGGCATGGCGCTCCGGCCTTCGCTCCTCGCCTTGGCCGAGTTCCACCGAACGCTCACCCGCACCGACTTCCGCGGCGAGCTGCCGCGGCTCGGCCTGCCGGTGCTGGTGGTCCAGGGCGACCGGGACGCCACCTGCCCGCTGGACCTGACCGGCCGGCGCACCGCCGCCCTGGTGCCCGGCGCACGGCTGCTGGTGTACGAGGGCGCGCCGCACGGCCTCTTCGTCAGCCACGCGGAGCGCCTCGGCGCCGACCTGCTCGCCTTCGCGGCAGGGTAGCGGGGGGAGGGTCAGCCCCGCTTGGGCACGCCCCGCAGGAAGGCCTGCGTGCCGACGGCGCAGAGCACCATGCAGGCCACCGTGGCGCCGCCGCTGCCGTCCTCGGTCGCGCCGGCCGCCACCGTCATCAGCGCGCCGAAGCCCATCTGCAAGGCGCCGACGAGGCCCGAGGCGGTGCCGGCCAGCCCCGGCCGCACGCTGACCGCCGCCGCGATGGCGCTCGGCTGCGCGACGCCGTTGCCGAAGGCCATGACCATCATCGGCAGAAAGAACAGGAAGATGTTGGGCGGCGCGAAGACCAGCAGCAGCACGGCGAGCACGCCGCCCGCCAGGATCAGTCCCGTGCCCAGGCGCAGCAGGCGCGACACGCCCAGCCGCACGGAAAGCCGCGCCGTGGTGAAGGTGCCGGCGCTCCAGGACAGGGCCAGCAGCATCATCGCGGCGGCGAGGTGCGTCGGCGGGTGCCCCATCCCGTTCACCACCACGACCGGCGTCCCGGACGCGAAGGCGAAGAACACGCCGGTCGAGAGGGACACGACGCCGCAGTAAGCGCGGAACGCCGGCAGGCGCAGCAGCTGCGCGTAGGCGCCTAGCATCCCGGCGACGCCCGGCAGCGGCGCCGGCTGCGCGAGCGTCTCCGGCAATCGCCAACGCATCGCCAGCCATAGCGGCGCGCCGATGAGGAGGCAGGCCAGCATGGTGGAGCGCCAGCCGAAATGCTCCGTCAGCACGCTGCCGAGCAGCGGCGACACCATGGGCGCCACCGACATGGCCGTGCTGACGTAACCGATCACGCTCGCCGCCTGCTCGCGCGGGTATGCGTCGCGCACCATGGCGCGGCCCAGCACCAAGCCGGCGCATCCCCCGGCCGCTTGCAGCACCCGCGCGACTATCAGCACCCCCGCGGTGGGCGCGGCGGCGGCGGCGGCCGAGCCCAGCAGGTAGAAGCCGAGGCCCGCCAGCAGCAGCGGCTTCCGCCCGTAGCGGTCGGACAACGGCCCGTAGAGGAGCTGCCCCAGCGCCACGCCGATGAGGTAGAGCGTCAGGGTGAGCTGCACGGTGCCGTAGGGCACGGCCAGCGCCGCCGCCATCACCGGCATGGACGGGATGACGATCTGCATGGTGAAGGGGCCGAGGCCCGTCATGGCCACCAGCAGGAAGAGGGAGGGTTTCGGCCGGACCTGCGCCGCCGCGACGGCGCCCTCCGACGCGTCGCGCGGGCTCACGCCAGGGGTGTAGGGCGCCGGGGAGGGCCGATCCAGTGCGGCGGCGCGCCCGTCCGGACCGCCCTGTGAACCCGGACCGGAACCGCCAGAGGCCATACGCGCTCGCAATAAGGGCGTCGGAGCGCGGCGACCGGTCTGTGAACGGGAGCGATGGAATGCAGGCCACTCCGGCAGGAAGCGCGGCGGCTCGCCCGTGGACCGAGGCGACCACCGCCGCGGATGCCGCCCCTTCGGTTCCGGCCCCCCCGGTCAGGCCGTGACGCCGCGCCTGCGCGAATGGCTGGAAGCGCTCGGCGAGGCCTTCTGGCTCCGGCCCGCGCTCGTGGTCGCGGGTTGCGTGCTGCTCGGCGAAGCGGCGGTGCTGGCGGAGCGCGTGGGAGCGACGCCGGATTGGCTACCGGAAAGCTGGCTCTACGCGGGCGGCGCATCCGGCGCGCGGGAGCTGCTCAGCGCGGTGGCCTCCTCCTCGATCGGGGTCGCCGGCACGACCTTCTCCATCACCGTGGCGGCCCTGACCCTGGCGTCCGGCCAGATGGGGCCGCGGCTGCTGCGCAACTTCGTGCGCGACGCCGGCAACCAGCTCGCGCTCGGGGTGTTTCTCGGCGCCTTCGCCTACTCGCTCGTGGTGCTGCGCGCCGTGCGCTCCGCCGACGAAGGGCTGTTCGTGCCGGCCTTCGGCGTCACGGGCGCGCTCCTGCTCGCGCTGCTCTGCGTGGGCACGCTGGTCTGGTTCGTCCACCACATCGCTTCGGGCATCAACGTCGAGACGGTGATAGAACTCGTCCACGAGGACCTCTCGGCGGCGGTTTCGCGCCTCACGCTGGACCGGCCCGACCCCGCGGCGCCCCCTGGCGGGCCGCCGTGCGGGGCCGTTCCGGTGGTTTGCCGCAAGAGCGGCTACCTGCGCGCGCTGGACGACGGCGCGCTGGCCGACTGGGCGGCGGAGCAGGGCGCGACAGTGGTGTTGCTGGTCCGGCCCGGCGACTACATCCAGCCCGGGTCGCCGGTGGCCGAGGTCTCCCCGGCCGCGCAGGAGGGCGCCGCGGAGGAGGCGGTCGCGGGCGCCCTTTCCCTAGGCCCGCGGCAGGCCGCGACTCAGGACCTCGAATTCGCCGTGCGCCAACTCGTGGAGGTCGCGGTGCGGGCGCTGTCGCCGGGCGTCAACGACCCCTTCACCGCGATCATGGTGCTGGACCGGCTCGGCGCGGCCCTGTGCGAAGTGGCGCCCCGCCACCTCCAGGGGGACGCGGTGCTGCGGGACGGGCGCGCGGTCCTGCGCCGGCGCCGGATCATCGACTACGACGGGCTGTGCGACGCGATGTTCCACATGATCCGGCAGAACGCGGTCGGCTCGCCGGCGGTGCTGATCCATCTGCTGCAAACGCTCGCGCGCGCGGCGACGGTCGAGACCCGCCCCGAACGCCGCGCCGCGCTGCGCCGGCACGCGGACCTGGCGCTGGAAGCCGGACGCGGGGGCACGGGCGATCCCGCCACCCTCGCGGCTTTGGAGGCGCGGCACCGCGACGTTCGGACGGTGGTTGCGTGAGTGGCAGCGGAGGGCCGCCCGGCCTGGAGGGCAAGGGGGCCGGCGCCGCCCGCCCCGGCGGCGCGACGGAGCCGAGACACGGAATTTCTTCGGGTCGCGTCGAAGCGCGGTGGTGAATTGGTTCCGCGTCGTCACCATATGCTGGCCTGCGCCGCCAGCGCGCTGGAGGAGGCCCGCCGTGCCGAACCGGACGTGCTGCGAAGACGTGGTCTTCAAACGCCCCTTCATGCTGAAGGGGTGGGCCGAACCGCACCCCGCCGGGACCTACGCCGTCGAAACGGAGGAAGAGCTGATCGAAGGGCTCTCCTTCCCGGCTTACCGGCGCGTTTCGACGACGCTCACGCGCCGGCCGAACCGCGCCGGGGCCTTGGTGCAGGCGATTCCCGTCGATCCGCAGGAACTGGCGAGGGCGCGGGCCGCCGACGGGGCATGAGCGCCGCGGCGGCCGCGCGCCGTGCACGACGCGACAAGGAGTGAGACCATGACCGAGCCGAAGCCTACGCCGATCGCCTCCGAGCCGCGCTGGGACGGGAGGCGCGTGCTGTTCGAGGTCGCGGATGGCGACAGCAGTGCGCGATGCACGATCTCCGTGAACGCGTTGCAGGACCTGAGCGGGCAGCGGCGCTTCAAGCCGGCGGACCTGCTCGTGTGCTTCGCCGGGGCGCGGCCGCGGATCGAGGCGATCGCGCTCGCCAAGCTCCGGGGGCGAAACGCGAGCACGACGGGGCTGCTCTACATCTGGTCCGACGACATCGACGATCCGCCGCCGGAGGACACGCCTGTCGCTGCGGAGAAGGCGAGAACCCGGCGCTTCGCCTGAACCGTCGCGCGCCCCGGCATCGGGCGGGCGCGCAGCCATCGGAGGACACGACATGGCCAAGGGTCAGAAGCGCAGCAACCGGGAACTCAAGAAGCCGAAGGCCGCGAAGAAGCCGGCGCCGGTTTCGGCGTCGCCTTTCAGTCGGGAGCCGCCGAAGAAGGGGCCGCCGCCCGCCCGGAGCGGCTCTTGAGGGTTGCGCCGGTCGGGCGCGCGTGCCTTCCGCCGCACGGCGGAGCGCCCGGCCCGGAAGGGGGCGCGGCATGTTCGGGTTGGTGAGGAAGCTCCTCGGCAGGATGCGGTACCGGCGGCGTTGGGGCGTGATCGCCGCGGCCGCCGAGGCCGCCGCCGACAGCGCGATCGCCGAAGCCAGCCGGCGGGGTCGCGGCCGGCGTGCCCGGAACGAGGAGAGCCCGTCGCGCCGAGTCGCCGCCCTTGCGGTGGATGCGGATGGGCGCCCGGCCGGGCGGTAGGCTTCGGCGGCCACGCTGAAGGCGGGTAGCAGCCGCGCACCTGACGACCAAGAATGGCGGCCACGCTGTCGGCGATGGCCCCGCCGCTTCGATCGCGGGGCGGTCCCATGTTGCACGACGGCGCCCGGCCGCGGCAGGCGGCCCTCAGGCGTCCATCGCGGCGCCTCCTACCACCTGAGCCCGCGCACCGCCGCCACCGGGTCCACGCCTTCCGACAGCGCCACCTCGCGCAGCCGCTCGGCCGTAGGGCTGTCGCCGTGCGCGAAGGCCGCGAGGCCGGTCAGCGCCCACAGCGCGTCCAGCCCCGCCGCTTGCGCCCCCGCGAGGTCCGTGTGCGGCGTGTCGCCGATCGCCACCACGCGGCGACGGTCCGAAAGGCCCAACAACTCCAGCACCGGTCCGTACACGGCCGGGTCGGGCTTCCCCACCTCCAGCACCGTCCCGCCGAAGGCGAGGTAGATGTCGGCCAGCGCCCCGGCGCAGATCAGCCGCTCGGTCCCCACCATCACGTGCCGGTCCGGGTTCACGCAGAGCATGGGCAGCCGGTGGGCGAAGGCGGCTTCCAGTGCCGGGCGGTAGGCTCCGGCGTCGAGGGAGCCGCGCTCCGGGTCGGGGCCGGTGTTGAGCAGGAAGTCGGCGTCGGCAGGGTCCGGCACCAGCTCGGCCACGCCGTCCTCCGCCACGGACAGGTCGCGCCCCGGCCCGATGTGGAAGGCCCGCCGGCCGCGCAGTTCCGCGAAGAACGGGTGGTCGCGCCGCGCCATCAGCCGCCACGCGATCTCGCCGGAGGACATGATGCCGTCGTAGAGCGCGCGGTCCAGGCCCATGCCGTCCAGCAGCCGCTGCACCGCCCAGGAGCGGCGCGGCGCGTTGGTGAGGAACGCCACCTGCTTGCCGCGCTTCTTCAGCTCGGCCAGCGCTTCCGGCACGCCGGGGTAGGGCCGCTGGCCGTCGTGCACCACGCCCCAAAGGTCGAGCACGAACCCGTCGTAGCGGTCGGCCACCGGCGCGATGCCGTCTAGAATTTCCACGCTGACTCCCTTCTCAGGCCCCGGTGCCGACCGCGCCGGCGACGGAGGCGAATCCTTCGCGGCGTAGCGCCGCCGCCAGTTCGCGCTTGATGCGCGGCACCAGCGCCGGGCCGGACAGCGCGAAGCCGGTGTAGAGCTGCACCAGCGACGCGCCGGCGCGAATCTTCGCCAATGCGTCCTCGCCCGAGGAAACGCCGCCCGCCCCGATCAAAGCCAGCCGTCCGCGCGCCAGGCGGAAGCAGCGCCGCAGCACCTCCGTGGCGCGGTCGCGCAGCGGCGCCCCCGAAAGCCCGCCCGCTTCGCTCCGGTGCCGCCCGCGCAGGCCCTCCGGCCGTCCGATGGTGGTGTTGGTCAGCACGAGGCCCGAAACGCCCCGCGCGGCGCAGGTTTCGACGAGCGGCTCCAGCGCCGCGTTGGCGAGGTCGGGCGCCAGTTTCACCAGCAGCGGCGGGGCGCGTTCCAGGCCGGCGCGCGCCCGGCCGATCGCGTCCAGGATCGCGCCCAGCCTTTCCTCGCCTTGCAGGTCGCGGAGCCCCGGCGTGTTCGGCGAGGACACGTTGACCACGATGTAGTCCGCCAAGGGGGCCAACGCGGCGTAAAGCGCGGGGTAGTCCCGCTCCGGCACCGCGCCCTCCTTGTTGACGCCGATGTTCGCGCCGACAATGCCCGGCAGCGGCCGGGGCAGCGCCGCGAGCCGCGCCCGGAAGGCGTCGAGCCCGCCGTTGTTGAAGCCCATGCGGTTGATCACCGCCCGGTCCTCGGGCAGCCGGAACAACCGCGGGCGCGGGTTCCCGGGCTGGGGCAGCGGCGTGACCGTGCCGGCTTCCACGAAGCCGAAGCCGAGCCGCAACAGGGGCAGCACCGCCGCCGCGTCCTTGTCGAAGCCGGCCGCCAAGCCGATCGGGTTGCGGAAGGAGAGGCCGAAGGCGTCCGTCGCCAGCACGGGATCGTCCGTCGCGGCGTTCCGCCCGGCCAGCCCGAAGTTGAGCGCGCGCAGCGCCAAGCCGTGCGCGGCTTCGGCGTCCATCCCGCGCAGCAGGGGCATCAGGGCGGAAGCGAGGCCGGGCGTCATGGCGGCGCTGTGTGCCGCAGGCGCCGATCCCTGGGAAGCGCCCCCACCACGGTTGACCGGCCCCCGTCCGTGCCGCCACACCCCCTCGCGCGAGCCGAAACCAGCAAGACCGACCGTCGGCGCGCGGTGAACCGTCCGGCCACGGCCCGGACCCTCGCCGCGGGCCGGCGTCGCCGGGCTCCCGCCACCTGCCCCGCCTTTTCCGGAGGAGACGTCCATGCGCGGTCCGGCCCTCCTCCTGGCGGGCGTCGTGCTGTTCGCCTTGTTGGACGCGAACAGCAAGCTGTTGTCCGGCGAGTACGGGCTCGGCCAAGTGGTCTCCATCCGCTATGCTGTGCTGCTGGCGCTGCTGCTGGCGGCGCGGGCGGTGTGGCGCGGCGCGGGCGGGCCCGTGGCGACGGCCCGGCCCGGCCCGCACCTGCTGCGGGCCTCCTCCATGATGGTCTCCGCGGCCTGCTTCTTCCTGGCTTTCCAGCGCCTGCCGCTGGCCGAGGGCTACCTGGTGTTCTTCACCTCGCCCTTCATGACGCTGGCCTTGGCCGCCCTGGTCCTGGGCGAACGGGTGCCGGCGGCCGCCTGGCGGTGGTGCGCGCTGGGCTTCGCCGGCGTGGTGCTGGCGGTGCTGCCGCGCCTGGGCGGCGGCGGCGGCGAGGCCGAGGCGCTGGGCTACCTTTCCGTGCTGGTCGGCACCCTCGCCTTCGCCGTCACCCAAACGGTCAACCGCGGCCTCCGCGGCGAGCCGGGCGCGGCGCGCATCCTGTTCTGGCCGAGCCTCCTCGGCCTGCTGATCTACGGCCCGCTGGCGGCGCGCGACTGGGTGGAGCCGCCGCCGCTCGACCTCGCCATGCTGGCGGCCAACGGGGTGTTCGCCGGCGCGGCGGTGGCGGCGACCGCCGCTGCCTTCCGTCACGCGGACGCGGCGCGGCTCGGGCCCTGGGGCTTCGCGGCGCTGCCCGTTTCCTTCCTGATGGACCTCGCCATCTGGGGCCACCGGCCGGACCCGGCGATGCTGGCGGGCGCCGCCGTGGTGGTGCTGTCCTGCGTGATGAGCGAGCGCGCGGCCCGGCAGCGCCCGCGGCGCGAGTGGCGCGACAGCGTCGGCGGTCAGGGGATACCGGGCGGGAAGCGGTGGTTGCCGTCCGCGCCCAAGGGCAGCGGCGCCGCGGAGCGCACGGCCGAGAGCGGCAAGGCACCGTAGAGGTGCGGGAACAGGCCGGGGCGCTTGCCGCCCGCCGCCGGCTCCCACCGCAGCGCCGGGCCGAGAGCCGCCGCGTCCGCCTCGACCAGGATCAGGTCCGCCTCCCCCGCCCGGTGCTTGGCGGCGCTGGCGCGGAGTTGCGCGGCCGTGGAGAAGTGCAGGAAGCCGTCCCTCCGGTCGTCCGCGCTGCCGCGGTACTCGCCCAACGCCTCCGCCTCGCGCCAGCCGGCGGCGCGGACCATGGTGTAGATCAACGGCTCCATGTCCCGGGGGATACTGCCGCGATCCGGCCGGGGAAAGCCGCGGCCGCCATCCTCACGGACGCGCCTTGCTTCCGTCCGGCCGCGACCCGATGATTTCCCTAACGGGCCGAAACCCGGAGGGAGGAACGACATGGCGGGACGGACAGGGGCCGCGCTGGCGGCGGCGGCGCTGCTGGCTCTGGGATTCGGCGCGGACGCGAGCGCGCAGGGGCAACAGGCCGCCGGCGCGCAAGGGATGGGCTTCTTCGTCACCAGCGCCAACCCCGGCAAAGGCGCCGACCTCGGCGGGCTGGCCGGGGCGGACGCGCACTGCCAATCGCTCGCCCGCGCGGCGGGCGCCGGCAACCGGACCTGGCGGGCCTACCTCAGCACGGGCGGCGCCTCGCCGGTGAACGCGCGCGACCGAATCGGCCGGGGGCCGTGGCGCAACGCCAGAGGCGACGTGGTCGCGCGCGACGTGGAGCACCTGCACGGCGAGAACAACCTCAACCTCCAAACGGCGCTGACGGAGAAGGGTGAGGGGGTGAACGGTCGCCGGCAGTCGCCCAACACGCACGACATCCTCACCGGCTCGCAGGCGGACGGCACCGCCTTCGCCGGCGCCGAGGACCGCACCTGCGCCAACTGGACCAGCGGCGGCGAGGGCTCGGCCATGGTCGGGCACCACGACCGCGAGGGATTGCGCGACGACGCCCCCTCGCGGTCCTGGAACGCCTCTCACCCGTCGCGCGGCTGCGGCATGGACGCGCTGCGCGCCACGGGCGGCGCCGGGCTGTTCTACTGCTTCGCGGCGGATTGAGGCGCGGAGGCGGACCCGGCGACAGCCCGCGCGCGCTCGGCTAGCGTCGTTCCCATGCTCACGGGCAAGCGCATCCTGCTGGTCGTCTCGGGCAGCGTCGCCGCCTACAAGGCGCTGGAGTTCACGCGCCTGCTCCGCAAGGAGGGCGCCACCGTCACGGCCGTCCTGACCGCCGGCGGCGCCCGCTTCGTCACGCGCGAGGCGCTGGCCGGCATCACCGGCGAGCGCGTCCACGACGACCTTTGGGCGGCGGAGGCGGAGATCGGCCACATCCGCCTCGCCCGCGCCGCCGACTTGGCGGTGGTGGCGCCTGCCTCGGCCGACATCCTGGCGCGCATGGCGGCGGGGCTGACGAGCGACCTCGCCACCACCGTCCTGCTCGCCACCCGCGCGCCGGTGCTGGTGGCGCCGGCGATGAACCCGGCGATGTGGGAGCACCCCGCCACGCGCTCCAACATGGCGACGCTGGCGGCGCGCGGCGTGCGCGTCGCCGGCCCCGCCACGGGCGCCATGGCGGAGCCGGAGAGCGGTCCTGGCCGCCTCGTCGAACCGGCCGAGTTGCTGGACGCCGTCCGCGCCGTGCTGGCGCCGGCGGGCGACGGCCCGCTCTCCGGCCGCCACGCCCTCGTCACCTCCGGCCCGACGCACGAGCCGATAGACCCCGTGCGCTACATCGCCAACCGCAGCAGCGGCAAGCAGGGCCACGCCATCGCGGCGGCGCTGGCGGCCTCGGGCGCGCGCGTCACGCTCGTCTCCGGCCCGGTTTCGGTGCCGGACCCTCCGGGCGTGGAGGTGCGCCGCGTCGAGACCGCGCGCGAGATGCTCGCCGCCTGCGAGGCCGCCCTGCCCGCCGACGTGGCCGTGATGGCCGCCGCCGTCGCCGATTGGCGCACCGCGCGCGAAGCCGGGCAGAAGCTGAAGAAGGAGCCTGGCGCCGCCGCGCCCGTGCTGGAGATGGCGCTCAACCCCGACATCCTGGCGACGGTGGCAGGGCACCCGGAGCGGCGCCCCCGCCTCGTGGTCGGTTTCGCCGCCGAGACGGAGCGCGTGGTCGAGCACGCGGTCGCCAAGCGCGCCCGCAAGGGCTGCGACTGGATCGTGGCCAACGACGTGTCCGGCGGCGTGATGGGCGGCGCCGCGAACACGGTGCATCTGGTGACGGAAACGGGCGTGGAGGGCTGGCCGGAGATGCCGAAGCAGGAGGTCGCGCGCCGGTTGGCCGCCCGCATCGCCGAGGCGCTGGCGCGGTGAGCGACGACGCCGTCGCCGTGATTGAGGTGGTGCGCCTGCCGCACGCCCATGGCGTGCCGCTGCCCTCCTACGCCACCGAAGGCGCTGCGGGCATTGATCTCCTCGCCGCCGTGTCGGAGCCGCTTGTCATCGCCCCCGGCGCCCGCGCCTTGGTGCCCACCGGGCTGCGCTTGGCCCTGCCGCCGGGGCACGAGTTGCAGGTGCGCCCCCGCTCCGGCTTCGCGCTGCGCCACCGCATCGTCCTGCCCAACAGCCCCGGCACGATCGACGAGGACTTCCGCGGTTACCCGACCCCATTAAAGAATGGTTTTGGCTGACCGCGCCTGACGGGACTAGCACTCCGCGTGGACCGCGGACGACGATGACGCATGGCGTTCCTTTTCAAGCCGGATCGTGCGGCCCTCGCGGCGTCGGGGTACGAAAGGTTCGGCCATGTGCCGTTCCTGTTGTCGGCCGGCCTTGGATACCTCGACGGGCCGAATCGGTTCCTCAGGGAACGTGCGACCGGCGCGTGGCACCCCAACCGCCGTGAACGGTCGCCTTACTGCCCGACACGCACGACGCCGACATGGGGACCGGGCGCTGGAGCGCCGACGGATCCGCGCTGGAGAACAGCACGATCAACCGCCGGGTCGACACCGCCGTGGAATTCCTCGTGTGGGCGGGCGACCGCGGCCTGAGGAGACCGTTCGACGTGGCCGCCGAGTTCGCACCGCGCAGCTTCCCGCTCCGCGACGCCTCGACCGGGCCGGGGGCACGTCGAAACCGAAGTCCGGATCGGCAGGCGCCGGGTCCATCCTTGCCGCCTCCGCCTCCCTACGGCCGCGGAACTCCACGCTTGGCTGAGCGAGGTCGAAACCCGGCGCGGCAAGACGAAGGCGCTGATGTGCCGCAACATCCTCGAGACCGGCACGCGCCTTGAGGAGACCGCGTTGGTGAGGGCGGCGCAGCTGCCGGACCCGGACACGGTGGAGCCGGGCAAGCCGGCGAGGATGACGACCCGCTTCGGAATCAAAGGGGGGCGCGTCGTCGGCGACGCGAAGCGTCGCGGGAAGCCCCGCACGCTCCGTTTCACGGTTACCTTTCTCCGGGAACTCACTAACTACAAGGACCTGCGGAGAAAGGAGGCGCTGGCGGCGTTCCGCCTCCGCCACCCCGGGGAGCCGTCGCCGCCCGAACTGTTCCTATCGGAACGCACCGGGGAGCCAATCACCCCGGCCGCACTCTACAAATCGTGGCACGAATACGCCTCGCTGCCGTTCAAGGGCTTCAGCCCGCACATCGGCCGCCACACCTTCGCGTGCCTGACGGTGATGCGCCTCATCAAGGACGAGATGGCGTTGATCGAACGGAGCATCCACCTCGTCCCCGAGGCGATCATCTTCCAGCACGCGACGAGCCTCATCGACATCTACATCCGCCCGGTGCTGGGCCACGTCTCGCAAAGGACTACCGAACGGTACCTAGATTGAGTGGCCGACCACCTGCTGATCGCCGAACACTCCGCGGCTTGGGGGAGGTGCCTGGAGGATGCCGGTGCCTAGTTTGCACAAGCGCGTCCCCGACGCCGAGCGAGCGGGCGCGAGCGCAGCGCGGCCGGCCCCGGAAAAGAGGCCCTGGGCGACAAAACCCGATCGGGACGCGGTTCGCTGGGAGGTGCAGCCGGACGGCGACGGATGTTGCGGCCGTGCTCCTCGGGAGCGAGGAGGGGCGCCCGTACTCGGACGACCTCACTTCGGCCGTCGGGCACGCCGCCGTCTGGATCATGGAGGTGCTGGGACCTGACCTGGTCGCCTGCTGGACGCAATTCCGTGCCCTCCGGTCCAGATCGGACGGCGGCCAGCGCACCGCGGACATCGAAGCCGACCGGAAGAATTGGCTCCACGCCTGGCGGGGGTCGACACTCGATCCAGAGCTGCCCTTCAGGTACGCCTTCAAATTCAGGGTGAACAGCGGCAAAGGCCCATCCAGCACCGTCTGCGCCGCTTGGCCGCCGCAAGGCGGGTACGCGCTCCGGGCTCTGGTGTTCTTGCTCCAAGCGGCGCACATGGTTGTCCTCGCGCTGGCGGCGGCGCCTCGGGACGGTGGACTGGCCGGCTTGGCGCGCGAATGCCTCGACGAAGTCTGGGACCTCGACCTGCTCCTCGGGAACACCTTCAAGCCGTCGGCCAGCGCGCAGGGCCGAGCGCGGCGGTGGCCGTTGCCGCAAGCGGCCGTCTGCGCGATCAAGCAGCAACGGGCGCTCGCCGAGGCGATGGCGCCTGGGCGACCTGGGTTTTGGATGCCCTTCAATGCCGGCGGCGACGGCGTGGTGCGGAGCTGCTCCATGATCATCGCGTTTATCGCGTAAAACGTTCGGGCACGCCTCGGCTGTCGACCCATCCGCGCCCGAACGGAGCGAGAATGCCGAGCCCGGCGAAGGCGTTCCAGCGGCGGCCGCAGGCGCGCCCGTGCGCCCGATCACCGCGTTGCACATGGAGCACGGGATCGCCAGCGCCGGTCCCTTGCAAACCCGCGGGGTTGTCGAGCGCGCCGACGGCATGGTGCCGGTGCAGCCCGCGGCGCGGCGCCTCGGCCTGTCGCCCTCCCTCCTCCATGTATCGGGCCGGCACGGCGCGCTGGCGCACGACCAGCGCCTCCAGGCGTCGCGGGTCTGCCCCAGGCGCCGAAACTTCACCTTGGTGCGCCGAAGCCTTGGCTGCCGCCTGCACGTTGCTGACGCGACTGGAAGCCGGGGATGCCGTGGAAGCGGGCATGGCCACCCCGGCCGGTTGGCGGTTCGTCGCGGGGCTGGCGCCGGGCCCGCGTTCGTGGCAGCGGGGGACGCGCCCCGGAGGCCTGGCGGTGGGAGGAGGTTCGCGCCGAGTTGGACGCGGGGCGCTTGACGCTTGCGGCGGCGGAGGCTTTCGCCCGGGCCGCCGAAGCCGATGGGCTGGCACCCAAAGCGGGACCGGCCTCCGCATCCGCCGAGGCGCCGCCTGGGCCGGCGCAAGACGCCGCGCTCGGGCACACCGGAGGGGGGAGGATCCGATGATGCTGGACGACGCGCGGTTCGCGGACTTTGGCGTGAAGATCAAGCTGTTCGGCAACCCCCCCCCCGCGCATCGCGCGGGCGCTCGGTCTCCGCGTCGATCTGCCGGAGGTGGACAGCGGGGACCCGGCCTACTGGGACGAGATCTACCGCCTCGGCTGGATGCCAAAGCTGCGCGGCCGGGTCGCCGACACGGAGGAGGAACGCGGCGACCCGGACTGGTGCACGCTGCTGGCGCTCCCCTGGGGTCGGGTGCGCTTCGACCTCGAGGAGGGCGTGGTGGTGCGCACCACGGTCGCCGGCCTGCCGCCGACGCCCGACCTGGTGCACGGGCTGGCCGGCAGGGGCGGCCCGCGGAGGCATGAGGCCGGGATCGCGGCAGGTCATGCGGACGGTGTTCGGCGGCGGCGTGCCCGACGCCTCCATGGCCTTCGCGGCGGCCGGATTGGCGCCGGAGTCCGGGCTGCGCGGTGCGATCTGGTGGGAGCTGTTCCCGACGCGGTGGCCGTGGGCTTGAGCGCGCCCAAGCGACGGACGGTGCGGGAGCCCACGCCCCGCGCGTTCCTGCTTGTCGGCGCCTCGTGCGCGGCCAGCAGCTCATGGCTGCCTTCGGGCGCGTTTCCCGGAAGCGCCGCTGAGGCGGGTGCCCCCGGACTCTCGATGGTTGCCGGGACCAAAGCCATCCCCTCGGAGCGCGCCCCTGCGCCGACCTTCAGCGCCGCCACCCCGGCCGGTATCGAACGGATCGGCGCGGCCGTAGAGGCCGGGTACCGCGAGGCGGTCGCGCAGGAGTTCCGGCGCGCGCGCGCCGGCGGCGTCCTAGCTGCCGCGCCCGACGCCCAAGGCCGCCCTGCGGACCGGGTCGGCGATCGGGAGTGGCGCGCCGGGCCGTGGGGTTTCGCGGATGCCGCGTGGCGCTCCGCCCTCACGGCCGAGCCGGCGTAGGTGCGCCGGCTCGGAACGGCCGCGGCCCGCCCGGTGCCGGGCTTCAGGGAATGCCACGACTGCGGGAAACTGCTGCGGATGCCGCCGTTCCGGCCGGGGGCGGACGTCTGCTGCCCGCGCTGCGACGCGGTGCTCAGGCGCGGGCGCGAGCGGCCGCTCGGCACGGCCCTGGCGCTTGGCTTGGCCTGCCTGCCGCTCTACGGCGTCGCCGTGCTCGCGCCCTTCCTGGGCCTCGCCCTCTTGGGCCAGGGCCGGGACAGCCGCGTCGGCACGGGCGCGATCGGCTTCGCGCAGGACGGCTTTTGGCCACTCTCGGCCGTCGTCGCGCTGTGCGTCGTCGCGCTGCCCCTGCTGCGCATCCTGCTGCGCCTCGCCGTGCTGTGCGGGCTCCGCCTCCGCCGGCCGCCGGCGCGGCTGCCCGTCCTCTTCCGCTGGCACGAGCGCCTCGGCCCCTGGGCCATGCCGGAGGTGTTCCTCTTCGGCGCGCTCGTGTCCTACACGCGGCTCGTCGACCTCGCCGCCGTCGAGATCGGGCCGGCGGCCTACGGGCTCGGGCTGCTCGTGCTGGCGCTCGCGGCCGCCGACGCCACCTTCGCGCCGCAGGCCGTTTGGGAAGCGCTGGAACGGCGCGGCCGCACGAAAGCGGCCCGGGAAAAGGAGCCGGCCGGGCCCGGCGAGGCCGCGGAAACCGGCGCCGCGCCAGGATCGCGCCGCGTGGGCTGCCGCTGCTGCCACCTGCTCTGCGAGGCCGAACCGGGCCAGCGCTGCCCGCGTTGTGGTGACGCGCTGCACCGCCGCAAGCGCGACAGCGCCGCGCGTTGCTGGGCCCTGGTCCTGGCCGCCGCCATCCTCTACGTCCCGGCGAACTGGTTCCCCGTCATGGAGATCGTCAGCTTCGGCCGGGGCGGGCCGCACACCATCCTGGGCGGGGTCGTGGAATTCGTGGAAACCGGCTTCTGGCCCCTGGCCCTCATCGTGTTCCTCGCCAGCGTCGCGGTGCCGCTGCTCAAGCTCGCCGGGCTGGCAGCGATGCTGCTCGGCGTCCGGCGCCGCTACGCAGGCGGCTTGCGCGCCCGCACGCGCCTCTACCGGTTCATCGAGGCCATAGGCCGCTGGTCCATGATCGACGTCTTCGTCGTGGCGGTGCTGGTCGCCCTGGTGCGCTTCGGGGCGCTCGCCAGCATCTCGTCCGAGGTGGGCGCCGCGTGCTTCGCGGCCGTCGTCGTGCTCACCATGCTCGCCGCGGAGGCGTTCGACCCCAGGCTGATGTGGGACGCGGCCGAAGGGCCGGCCGGTCCTCCGGAAGGGGCCGGGCGATGAGCCGGACCCCGGAAGCGGCCGAGGCGGAGGAGGCGCGGGTCCGGGGGCGCCGCTTCTCCTTCGTTTGGCTCGTGCCCGTCGCCGCCGCCGCGCTCGCGGCCTACCTGTTCTACACGACCTACGCGTCCCGGGGTCCGCTGGTCACCGTCACCCTGGACGACGCCGGCGGGCTCACGGCCGGGCAAACGCCCGTGCGCTACAAGGCCGTCCAGGTCGGGACCGTCGAGGGCATCCGGCTGAGCGACGACCTTTCGAAGGTCCAGGCGGACGTCCGCATGGCCAAGCAGGTCGGCGGCCGCCTGACGGACGGGGCGCGCTTCTGGGTGGTGCGCCCGCGCCTGGCCGCCGGGAGCGTTTCGGGCCTGGAGACGATCGTGTCGGGCGCGTACATCGAGTTCGACCCGGGCGACCCCGCCGCCCGGGGGCGGCGCGACTTCACCGCGCTCGCCGACCCGCCGGGCGTCCGGTCGGACGAACCGGGCCGGGTGTTCGCGCTGCGCGCCGAGGCGCTCGGGTCGCTCGGCCGCGGCTCCCCCGTGTTCTTCCGCGACGTGGCGGTCGGCGAGGTGCTGGGCTTCGACCCGCCCGGGCTCGACGGCAGCGTCAAGCTCCGCGTCTTCGTCCGGGCGCCTTACGAAGGTTACGTCCGCGAGGGCTCGCGCTTTTGGAACGCGTCCGGCGTCGGCGTCGCGTTCGGGCCGGACGGGCTGAAGCTCGAACTGGCGAGCCTGCGCGCGATCCTGGCCGGTGGCGTGGCCTTCGACACCCCGCCGGCCCTGCGGGACCAGCCGCCGGCACCGGAAGGCGAGGTGTTCCCCTTGTACGAGAGCCGGGACGCGGCCGACGCCGCGACGTCTTCGGACCGGCTGGACTTCCTGGTCTACTTCGACGGGTCCGTGCGGGGCCTTTCCGCCGGTTCCCCGGTGGAGTTGCGCGGCCTGCGGATCGGGAGCGTGACGAGGGTGCAGCTCGAGTACGACGCCCGAGCCGAAACCTTCCGCGTGCCCGTCCGCATCGCGGTCGAGCCGTCGCTCATCTCCTTCCCCGCCGGGCGGCCTCAAGGGGAGGTGCGCGACCTCGCGGAGCGCATGGCCGCCCGCGGCATGCGCGCCCAGCTCCGCGGCGGCAACCCGCTGACCGGGCAGATGGCGGTGGCGCTCGACGCCGTGCCGGACGCGCCGCCGGCCGAGGTGCGCGAGGAAGGCGGGGAGATCGTGCTGCCCAGCTTGGATGGCGGCGGCGACGTGGTGTCGGCCGTCGGCGCCATCGCGGCCAAGCTCGAGCGCTTCCCGATGGAGGAGATCGGCCGCAACCTGAACGGCGTGCTGGCCGCCGTGAACGGCTTGGCAGGCGGGCCCGAGCTGCGCGACGCCGTCGGCGCCCTTTCCGAGACCCTCGGCGAGGCGCGGGACCTCGTCCGCAAGGCGGACGGGGGTGTCGCGCCGCTGCTCGGCCAGCTTCCCGCCATCGCCGGCAACCTGGACCGCGCGATCGGCCGCGCCAACGCGACCCTCTCCTCCATCGAACGCGGCTACGGCAAGGACTCCGACGTCAACCGCCAAGCGGAGCGCTTGCTAGGCCAAGCGACCGACATGGCCAGGTCGATCCGGCTGCTCGCCGATTTCCTCGGCCGCCAACCGGAGGCGCTGATCCGTGGCCGCGCCGGCGGCGGGGCGCTGGCGCGGTGAACGGCGCCCCCCTGCCGCGCCGGGCGACGCTGGGCGGCGGCCTCGGCCTGTGTCAGGCGCCCGTGCAAACCCCTCCGGCGGCGCCACTGAAAACCCGGCCACC
>NZ_BAAAFZ010000005.1:0-19147 GCF_039523795.1 Craurococcus roseus
GCGTCGTCACCCACAGCCTCATGCTCCTCGCCGATGCGGCGTGAGCCTTTCAACAGAGCAAAAGGCGTTTTTAATGGACCGGAGGGCCTTTCAGACTCTCATTGTCCTCGCCGCGCCAGTGGTCACCGATCGATGATGACCAAACCTCCTCCCAACTGCCGATGGTGCTCGCCCGCGAATACTCGGTGGCGCGGTTCTCGAAGAAATTCGTGTGCTCCACCGCGTTCAGCATCTCGTCGAGCCAGGGGAGCGGGTTCTTCTCGATGCCGTAGATCGGCTCCAGGCCGAGCTGTTGCAGGCGCCGGTCGGCGATGAAGCGGATGTAGCCCTTGGTCTGCTCCGCATCGAGGCCCTGCACGCCGCCCAGTTCGAAGGCGAGGTCGATGAAGGCGTCCTCGTGCTCGACGATGGTGGCGCAGATCTCGGTGATCTCCCGCCGCAGATCCGCCGTCCAGATCTCCGGGTTCTCCTGCACGAAGGTGCGGAACAGCCGGATGACGGAGAGGCAGTGCAAGGTCTCGTCGCGCACCGACCAGGAGACGATCTGCCCCATCCCCTTCATCTTGTTGAAGCGGGGAAAGTTCATGAGGATGGCGAAGGAGGCGAAGAGCTGGAGCCCCTCGGTGAACGCGCCGAAGGCGGCCAGCGTCTTGGCGATCTCGGGCTTCGAATCCACCGAGAAGCCCTGCATGTAGTCGAACTTGTCCTTCATCTCCTTGTACTTGAGGAAGGCGGTGTACTCCGTCTCCGGCATCCCGATGGTGTCGAGCAGGTGCGAGTAGGCGGCGATGTGGATGGTCTCGATGTTGGAAAAGGCCGAGAGCATCATCAGCACTTCGGTCGGTTTGAAGACCTGGCTGTAGTGCTTCATGTAGCAGTTGTTCACCTCGACGTCCGCCTGGGTGAAGAAGCGGAAGATCTGCGTCAGCAGATTCCGCTCGGCGTCGCTGAGGTTCTTCTGCCAGTCCTTCACGTCGTCCGCGAGCGGCACCTCCTCGGGCAGCCAATGCACGCGCTGCTGCGTCAGCCACGCATCGTACGCCCACGGGTAGCGGAAGGGCTTGTAGACCGGGTTCGCGGTCAGCAGGTCGAAGCGCGCGGCGCGGTCGCCGCCGGGCGTGTGCATGCCGTCAGCCATGGATGGGTGTCCTCCCCTGGACTCGATCAATGAAAGCCATTGCGAGGCGCCGGCCCTCGGCCCCGGAACGCGGCCAAGTCGGCAGGCCCACGATCAATGGGACCGTGTCGAAGCCGCCGTCCACGATGGCTATGCAGCACGCCTTCTGCAAATCCGCCGGCGGCATGGAGGCCAGATCGGGCAGCCCCGCGCGCAGTTCGGACACAGAAACCCCCGATCGCGGCTCACGCCTTCGATTGGACATCCGCATCACTCCAAGCTGGTAGAAAACCGTGCCATCCCGGGCGGCGGGGGCGCTCCCAGGCGCCGTCCCGGCCGCCCCGGCGTCAGCCGGCCCGCCTCATTGGCAAGCCAAGCATTCCTCGTAATTCGTCGCGTTCGCCGTCGCCTGCGCCGCCGCGGCCACCAGCGGCAACGGCGCCGGCACGTCGTCCTTGTGCAGCGTCATCACGTCGCTCTGCCCGACCACCTTCTGGCTCACCGCGTCCGCGCGCTGGATGGACAGCGAGCGGCAGTAGTAGAGCGACTTCACGCCGCGCTTCCACGCCATCACGTGGATCTGGTGCAGGTCGCGCTTGTGCACGTTGGCCGGCAGGAACAGGTTCAGCGACTGGCTCTGGCAGATGTAGGGCGCGCGGTCGGCCGCGTGCTCCACCACCCAGCGCTGGTCCAGCTCGAAGGCGGTCTTGAAGGTGGCGCGCTCCTGGTCGGTCAGGAAGTCGAGGTGCTGCACGCTGCCCTTGTTGACGGTGATCGTCGTCCAGGTGTCCTCGTCGTCCCGCCCGTGCTTGGCGAGCACGCGCTTCAGGTACGGGTTGCGGACGATGTAGGAGCCCGACAGCGTCTTGTGGTTGTAGACGTTGGCCGCGATCGGCTCGATGCCCGGCGAGGCGCCGCCGCAGATGATGGAGATCGACGCCGTCGGCGCGATGGCGATCTTGTTCGAAAAGCGCTCGGGGAAGCCGTACTCGGCCGCGTCCGGGCACGGCCCCCGCTCCTCCGCGAGCTGCCGGCTCGCCGCGTCCGCCTGGGCGCGGATGTGGCGGAACATCTTCTTGTTCCACACCTTGGCGACCACGCTTTCGAAGGGGACGTTCAGCGCCTGCAAGAAGGAGTGGAAGCCCATCACGCCGAGGCCCACGCTCCGCTCGCGCATGGCGCTGTACTTGGCCTTGGCCATGCTGTCGGGCGCGGTGTCGATGAACTCCTGGAGCACGTTGTCCAGGAAGCGCATCACGTCCGGGATGAAGCGCGGCTCGTCCTTCCACTCGAACCAGGTTTCTAGGTTGAGGGAGGACAGGCAGCACACCGCCGTCCGCTCCCGCCCGTGCTGGTCGGTGCCGGTGGGCAGGGTGATCTCGGAGCAGAGATTGGAGGTCTTCACCTCCAGGCCGGCCAGTTTCTGGTGCTCCGGCCGCGCGCGGTTCACGTGGTCGGAGAATACGAGGTAGGGCTCGCCCGTCTCGATCCGCGCCGTGAGGATGCGTATCCAGAGGTGGCGGGCCGAGACCTTTCGGACGACGGCGCCGTCCTTGGGGCTGGTCAGCGGCCACTCCTCGTCGGCCTCCACCGCGCGCATGAAGGCGTCGGGGATGAGCAGGCCGTGGTGCAGGTTGAGCGCCTTGCGGTTCGGGTCGCCGCCGGTGGGGCGGCGGATCTCGATGAACTCCTCCACCTCCGGGTGGCTCACCGGCAGGTAGCAGGCCGCCGAACCGCGCCGCAGCGAGCCCTGCGAGATCGCCAGCGTCAGGCTGTCCATCACCCGGATGAAGGGCACCACGCCGGAGGTCTTGCCGTTGCGCCCGACCTTCTCGCCGATGCCCCGCAGGTTGCCCCAGTAGGAGCCGATGCCGCCGCCCTTGGCGGCCAGCCACACGTTTTCGTTCCAGAGGCCGACGATGCCTTCCAGGCTGTCGGACGCCTCGTTCAGGAAGCAGGAGATCGGCAGGCCGCGCGTGGTGCCGCCGTTGGACAGCACCGGCGTCGCCGGCATGAACCAGAGGCGCGAGATGTAATCGTAGATGCGCTGGGAATGCGCCGCGTCGTCACCGAAGGCGCTCGCCACCCGGGCGAACAGGTCCTGGTAACTCTCGTCCGGCAGGAGGTAACGGTCGTCCAGCGTGGCCTTGCCGAAATCGGTAAGCAGCGCGTCGCGAGACCGCTCCACCTGGACTTGGCCGTGCCCCTGCAATTGGACGGCGTCGAACACCGTGGCTTCCCCCTCAAATCCCCGGACCGGAGCATGCATGTTTGACGCTTCCTACACAATATATCGGCCTGATCGCCCCATACTAACACCATATGAGGTGGGTGGTTGCAGATTTTCGGCCGTCACGTCCCGCCTATCAATGCGGCCTTTGTTCTATATACGTTCACACTTGACCGCCGCTCCCGCAAGCGAAAACAGCGGCTTCAGGGCCGTTGTTGGCAACCTGCGACAGGCATCCGACGAGCAAAAAGCGGAACCACGGCGCAAGCATCCCCAGGTTCCACACTTATCCACAGTATCCACAGGGTCCGTCGCCCGCCTTCTGTGGCGCCGGAGGCACTCGGCCCCGTGAAGGGCCGACCCCAGCGATGGGCTGGGACGCGCCCGCGGCGGCGCCCCTACCAAGAAGGCGCATAGCAAGCCTTGAGCAATCGCAAAAGTGGAAATGCGGCTAGCGGCGCCAGCGGGTGGGGCACCGAATCGCGGAGGGGGCCGTCCCTGCGGACCGCCCTAAGGAGCCGCCCGGCGGGCGGCCCCTCCTTCAGCTAGGCCGTAGGGTCAGCGCAGCTCCGCCCGCAGCCGCCGCGCGGCCTCCACCAGATTCGCCACCGCCGGCTTCACCTCGGCCCAGCCGCGGGTCTTCAGCCCGCAGTCGGGGTTGAGCCACAGCCGGTCGGCCGGCAGCCGCTCCATCGCGCGCCGCAGCAGCGCGGCCATTTCCTCCGCGCCCGGCACGCGCGGGCTGTGGATGTCCCACACGCCCGGCCCGATCCCGTTCGGGTAGGAAAAGGCGGCGAAGGCTTCCAGCAGCTCCATCCGGCTGCGCGCGGTTTCGATGGAGATCACGTCGGCGTCCATGGCCGCGACCGCGTCCATGATGTCGTTGAACTCGCTGTAGCACATGTGGGTGTGGATCTGCGTTTCGTCCCGCACCCCGGCCGAGGCGAGGCGGAAGCACGCCACCGCCCAGCGCAGGTACTCCGGGCGGTCGCCCTCCCGCAGCGGCAAGCCCTCGCGGAAGGCCGGCTCGTCGATCTGCACGACGGGGATGCCGGCCGCTTCCAGGTCCAGCACCTCGTCGCGGATGGAGAGCGCGATCTGCCGGCACACCGCCTCGCGCGGCAGGTCGTCGCGCACGAAGGACCATTGCAGCATGGTCACCGGCCCGGTGAGCATTCCCTTCATCGGGCGCTTGGTGAGCGATTGCGCGAAGGCGCTCCACCGCACCGTCATCGGCGCCGGCCGCGACACGTCGCGCCAGATGATGGGCGGCGCCACGCAGCGGCTGCCGTAGGATTGCACCCAGCCGTGCTTGGTGAAGGCGTAGCCGTCCAACCGCTCGCCGAAGTACTTGACCATGTCGTTGCGTTCGAACTCGCCGTGGACCGGCACGTCCACGCCGACCTCGTCCTGCCAGCGCACCGCCTCCGCGGTCAGCCGCTCGATGCCCGCCTCGTATTCGGCCGAGGCGATCTCGCCCCGCGCGGCGCGGGCGCGCAATGAGCGCACCTCGGCCGTTTGCGGGAAGGAGCCTATGGTGGTGACCGGCAGGGGCGGCAGGCGCAAACGCTCGCGCTGCTTGGCCGCGCGCCCCGCGTAAGGGCTGCGCCGCCGCTCCATCTCAGGCGTGAGCGCGGCGAGGCGCTCCGCCACGTCCGGGTTCCGCGCCACCGCGTCGGCCCGGTGTTCGGCGACGGCCCTGTCGCTCGCCTCCAGCGCCGGCGCGACGGCCGCCTCGCCCTCGTCCAGGGCGCGGGCCAGCGCCGCCACCTCCGCCAGCTTCTCCTCCGCGA
The DNA here is from genome assembly GCF_039523795.1 of Craurococcus roseus. Lineage (NCBI taxonomy): Bacteria > Pseudomonadati > Pseudomonadota > Alphaproteobacteria > Acetobacterales > Acetobacteraceae > Craurococcus > Craurococcus roseus. Next base: position 5,141 of record NZ_BAAAFZ010000005.1, read on the forward strand.
AGGCGAGGCGCCGGCGCAGCGCGGGATCGAGCGCCGTTTCCATCCGCAGGCTGTGCGGCACGTGCAGCAAGGAGCACGACGGCGCCACCATCAGCCGCCGCGACCCGTCCGCGCGCCGCCGCGCCGCGCCCTGCAACCGCTCGAGCACGCCGTGCAGGTCAGTGCGCCACACGTTGCGCCCGTCCACCACGCCGAGGGATAGCCATTGCTCCGCCCGCGCGAGGCCCAACGCGCCGTCGAGTTGCGCCGGGTCGCGCACCAGGTCGAGATGCACGCCCGAGACCGGCAAGGAAAAGGCGAGCGGCAGGTTCTCGCGCAAGCCCCCGAAGTAGGTGGCGAGCAGCAGGTCCAGCCCGGGCGCCGCGTCGGCCAGCGCGCGGAAGGCGGCGGCGTAGGCGTCGCCCGCGCCCGCCGGCAGATCCGTGGCGAGGCAGGGCTCGTCCACCTGCACCCAGGCCGCGCCCGCCTCCGCCATGCCGCGCAGCGCGTCCGCGTAGGCGGGCAGCAGCGCCGGCAGCAGGTCGAGCGGCTTGGTCCCGTCCTCGCCCTTGGACAGCAGCAGGAACGACACCGGCCCGAGCAGCACCGGCCGCGTGCGGCACCCGCTCGCCAGCCCTTCCCGCACCGCCTCGGCCCAGCGGTTGCGCGCCAGGCGGAAGCGCGTCGCGGCGGACAGGCGCGGCACCAGATAGTGGTAGTTGGTGTCGAACCACTTGGTCATCTCCAGCGCCGTCGCGGTGCCGCCGGAGCAGCCGCAGCCCCCGCCGCGACCGCCGCGCGCGAGCAGGAACAGCGTGGACAGGGAGACCGGCCCCTCGCCGTCCCAGCCGTAGCCCGGCGGCACGGCGCCAAACGCGCAAGCGGTTTCCAGCACGTGGTCGTAGAGGGCGAAGTCGCCCGAGGGCAGGTGCCCGATGCCCGCGCCCTGCTGCACGGCGCGGCCGTTGGCGCGCAACGCGGCGGCGCCGCGGAGCAGTTCGTCTTCGGAGCTTTTGCCGGCCCAAAAGGCTTCGAGCGCGGTCTTGAGTTCCCGGCGCGGCCCGATGCGCGGGTAGCCGAGGTTGGCGGCGATGGTCATCGCATACAGTCTCCGCCACCGGTGCGCCCAGCCCGGCGGAAGGGATGGCGGCGCCGCCCGCGGCCCGCCCTCGGCGGAGCACGGAAGGTCGCCGGCGCCGGCAGGTCTCCTGGCTCGCGGGTCGCCGCCGCCGGCCCGCCTTCCCGCGCGGGCGTCTCCGCCGCGCAGTGGCCCGCCCCGTTCGTCACGAGGCGGATGGGCCGGCGGCTCTCCGCCGACAGTTGCTGGGGCAGCCGCCGACTTGCGAGGCGAGCCCCGCGCACGGCGTTCCCTTTTCACCCGCCCGCGCGGGACCAACGCGACATAAGCATATCTTTATGCCTCGCCGACAGCAAGCCTCAGCGCGCCGCGACGGAGGCCCGACGCAACCGCAGCATCATGGTGTCGAACGCGTAGTCCAACACTTGGTGGTAGCCGTAGTGGCGGTCGCGGAACGCCGTCTGGCTCTCCAGCAACTCCTTGAAGCGCGGATTCGCCGCCGCCTGCTCAGCCAGCACCTCCTGCGTCGCCCGGTAGAGCGCTTCCAGCACGTCGTTCGGGAACTGCCGGAGTTGCACTCCTTGCGCCACCAGCCCGTACAGCGCCTCCACGTTCTTCCAGTCGTACTGCGCCAACATCCAGGTGGCCGCGGCGGTGCAAGCGCCCTCCAGCGCGGCGCGGTAGGCGCGCGGCAGTTCGCTCCACTTCTGGAGGTTCACCAGGCTGTGGAACACCGCCCCGCCCTCGCCCCAGCCGGGGTAGTAGTAGTTCCGCGCCACCTTGTTGAAGCCGAGCTTCGCGTCGTCGTAGGGCCCGATGTACTCGACGCCGTCGATCGTGCCCCGCTCCAGCGCCGGGTAGATGTCGCCCGGCGCGATCTGCTGCGGCACCACGCCGAGCTTCGCCATCACGTTGCCCGCCAGCCCCGCGACGCGGAACTTCAGCCCGCGAAGGTCCTCGACGCCCTTGATCTCCTTCCGCAGCCACCCGCCCATCTGGTTGCCGGTGTTGCCGCAGGGAAGGGCGTGGATGCCGAAGCCGCGGTAGACGCCGTTCAGCATCTCGTTGCCGCCGCCGTGGAAGAACCAGGCGTGCTGCTGGCGCACGTTCAGCATGAAGGGCACGGTGGTCGAGAAGGCGAGCGCGCTGTCCTTGCCGGTGAAGAACAGCCCGCCGGTGTGCGCCATCTCCACGCTGCCGGCCGAGACCGCGTCCATCGCCTGCAAGGCCGGCACGATTTCGCCCGCCGGGAAGGGCTGGATGCGGAACCGCCCGTCCGTCATCTCGGACACCAGCCGGCACACGTACTCGCTGGTGCCGTAGGTGATGTCGAGCGTGCGCGGGAAGGAGCTGGTCAGGCGCCAGCGGACCTCTGGCTGCGTTTGGGCGACGGCGGGCGCGGCGAGCGCGGCCGGCCCCGCGGCGAGCCCGGCGGCGGTGGCGAGGATGGTGCGGCGACGCTGCATCTCGTGCCTCCTCTCGGCGGCGGGCCCTGGCCCGGCGCTTGCAACAGCCCGCGTTGCAAGCCGGGTGCCACGCCGGCCGCCGCCGCCGGTGCCCTTGCGGGACGGGCGGCAGGGTGGCATCTAGCTGTCCAATGGGCAACGCGTTGCCCAAACCGGGAGCAACGGGCGCATGGCTGTCACCCCCACCTGGCTCGGCGTCGTCACCCACCTCCACGTCGCGCCGCGCGCCTTCCTGCCCATGCGCGGCATGGAGGAAATCGAACTGGTCGAAGGCCGCGGCATCGTCGGCGACCGCTACATGATCGGCACGGAGCAGGGCTTCTACTCCGACAAGCCGGAGGAAGGCCGCCAGGTCACGCTCTTCGAGGAGGAGGCGCTGGAGTGCATCCGGCGCGACCACAACATCACCATGCTGCCGGAAGAGCACCGCCGGAACGTCACCACCCGCGGCGTGCCGCTGAACCACCTCGTCGGGCGCCGCTTCCACCTGGGCGAATGCCTGCTGGAAGCGACCCGCCTCTCCTTCCCCTGCAAGCACATCGAGGAGATCCTGGAGAAGCCGGTCTTCGAACCCATGATCCACCGCTCCGGCCTCAACTGCCGCATCCTCAAGGGCGGCACGGTGCGCGTGGGCGACGCCGTCCGGCCCGTTTGAAGCACGTCCAGACCGTCGTGCGCGAAGCGGCGCCCGCCGGGCCGGGCGTCCGCCGCCTCGTGCTGGCGGACCCGGACGGCTGGCCGCTGCCCAAGGCCAAGCCCGGCGCGCACATAGACCTATACCTGCCCGGCGGCCTCGTCCGCGCCTACTCGCTCTGCGGCGACCCGGCGCAAGCGGATCGCTACGTGGTGGCCGTGAAGCGCGAGACGGCCGGCCGCGGCGGCTCCGCCTTCGTCCACGACGCGCTGGCCGTGGGCGACGCGCTGGGTGTCTCCCTCCCCCGCTGCACTCTCCCGCTCGCCCCTGACGCCGCGGAGCACGTCTTCGTCGCCGGCGGGATCGGCGTCACGCCCTTCCTGCCGATGGCGCTCGCCGCGGAGCGCGCCGGCACGCCCTGGCGCTTGCACCTCCTGCACCGGGACGCGCCGCCCCTACCCGACGCGCTGGCGCCGCTGGTGGAAACGGGCCGCGCCGTCCTGCACGACACCGCGCGTGCGCCACGTCCCGCGCTCGCCTCGCTGCTCGGCCCTGCCGCGCCCGGCCGCCACGCCTACTGCTGCGGCCCGGCCGGCATGATCGCCGACTTCGAAGCCGCCACCACCGACTGGCCCGCCGGCGCCGCGCACGTGGAGCATTTCGTTCCGCCGCCCCTCGCGCCCGACCCGGCAGCGTGTCCTTTCACCCTGGTCCTCGCGCGCTCCGGCCGGGAAGCCGCGCTGCCCGCCGGCGCCCCCCTGCTGCCCGCCATCCGCGCCCTCGGCGCCGCGGTGGAGGCGAGCTGCGAAGGCGGTATCTGCGGCGCCTGCCGCGTCCGCTGGCTGGAAGGCCCGCCGCTGCACCGCGACCGCGTGCTCTCGCCCGCCGAGCGCGAGCGCGACCTGATGGCCTGCGTCGCCGGCTGCGCCGGCCCGCGCCTGGTGCTCGACCTGTGAGGCGCGCCGCCCGGGAAGGCCGGCCGTGGCCGGACTTGGCGACCGTCGGCCCCCGGACGGGCGCGCGCGGCCCCGCGTCGCGGCCCCGCGCCGAAGGCGGGCCGACGGACGCCGCGGCCTCGGCACCGAACGCCGCCACGGCCATCCTCGGCCCGCAGCTCCGCCGCTTGCGGCTGGAGCGCGGCCTGACCCTGGAAGCGCTGGCGGAAGCGGTGGCGCTCGACAAGGGCTACCTGTCGCGGCTGGAGCGCGGCCGGAAGGCGCCCTCCGTTTCCACGCTGCTCCGCCTCGCCGCCGCCTTGTCCGTGCCCGTGGCGCAACTGCTCGGCGAGGAGCTGGCCGACGACGCCGTGCGCGTGTCCCGCTCCGCGCGCCGCCGGCGCAGCGCCCCGGCGCTCCGGCAGCACGGCGTGGAGGCGCTGACCCGCGGAGACGCCCCGCTCGCCGCCTTCGTCATCCACCTCGGCCCCGATTTCGCCGAGGACGGCCCGCACGAGCACGGGGGGGAGGAGATGCTCTACGTCCTGCATGGCACGGTGGAACTCGCCTTCGCCGACCGCCGCCTTCTGCTGCACGCCGGCGACACGGCCGAGTTCCCAGGCCACCTGCCGCACCGCTTGCGCCGCGTCGGCGCGCCGCCCGCCGCTGTGCTGGTCGCCGTGGCGCGCGCCCAGTGACGGCGGCGCTCGACCCCGCCGCCGAGCGCCGCGTCCGCGAAAGCTTCGCGCGCCAAGGCTTCGTGCTGCACCTCGGCGGGACCATCGAGTCGGTCGCCGCCGGCCGCGTTTCGCTCCGCCTGCCCTTCCGCCCCGAACTGGCGCAGCAGCACGGCTTCTTCCACGCCGGCGCGCTCACCACGCTCGCCGACACCGCCGCCGGGTACGCCGCCTTCACCCTGATGCCGGAAGGCGCCGCCGTGCTGACGGTGGAGTTCAAGGTGAGCCTGCTGCGCCCCGGCCGCGGCGCCGCGGCGGTCGCGTGGGCCGAGGTGCTGAAGCCCGGCCGCACGCTGATGGCGGTGCGCGCCGACGTGTTCTGCGTGGGGGACGGGGGCGCCGAGGAACTGGCCGCCACCATGCTGGCGACCATGATGTGCGTGCGGGACCGCCCGGACGTGCCGGCGGGTTAGCGCCGCCGCGCGCCCACCAGTATCCCCTCCTCCCGCAGCGCCGCGATCTCCGCCTCCGAGAATCCGTGCCGCGCCAGCACCGCTTCCGTGTGCTCGGCGAAGCGCGGCGGGGCGGCGCGGGTGCCGCCGGGCGTGCGGGACAGCTTGATCGGCGTGCCGAGGCCCCGGTAGCCGTCGCCCGTCTCCGTCACCATCTCGCGGTGCGCGGTGTGCGGCGCTGCCAGCGCCTCGTCCACGTGGCGCACCGGGCCGGCGGGCAGGCCGGCGGCCAGCATCCGCCGCGTCAGCTCGTGCCCGTCCTCCTCGGCGAAGCGCCGCTCCAGGATCTCCGTCAGCGCCTCGCGGTTGGTCACGCGGCCGCCGTTGGTGGCGAAGCGCGGGTCGCGCGACACCTCCGGGATGCCGAGGAACTCGCAGAACTTGCGGAACGCCGGTTCGTTGCCCGCGGCCACGAAGATCTCGCAGGTCCGGGTGCGGAATTTGGAATAGGGCGCGAGGTTCGGGTGCGGGTTGCCGGTCGGGTGCGGCCGCTTCCCGTTCAGCAGGTAGTTGGCCGCGTGCGGGTGCAGCAGCGCCATGCCGCAGTCATGGAGCGTCATGTCGCAGAACTGCCCCTCGCCGCTGCGCTCGCGCTCCTGCAAGGCCATCAGGATGGCGATGGCGGAGAACAGCCCGGTGGCGATGTCCACGATCGGGTTGCCGAGCCGCGTCGGCCCGCTGTCCGCCGTGCCGTTGATGGACATCAGGCCCACCATCGCCTGCAACACGGCGTCGTAGCCGGGGAAGCCGCCCTCCGGACCGTCGGCGCCGAAGCCGGACACGCGGCAGTGGATCAGGCGCGGGAAGCGGTCCCGCAACACCTGCTCGTAGCCGAGGCCCCACTTCTCCATGCTGCCCGGCTTGAAGTTCTCCACCAGCACGTCCGCGCCGTCGAGCAGCCGCAGCAGCACCTCCCGCCCCGCCGGCTTCGACAGGTCGAGCCCCACCGAGCGCTTGTTGCGGTTCACGCCGAGGAAGTAGGAGGCGTCGCCGTGCCCGTCGAAGGGCGGCCCCCAGTCGCGCACCTCGTCGCCCTGGGGCGGTTCGAGCTTGATGACCTCCGCGCCGTGGTCCGACAGCACCATGGTGCAGTACGGGCCGCCCAGCACGCGCGTCAGGTCGATCACCTTCAGCCCGGCCAGGGCGCCGGCCGACCGCGCCAGCCCCTTCCCGCCGGCCTGTGGGAGTGCGTCGTTCATGCGGCAGCCTTCCTTCCGAACACGCGCGCGCAGAATTCCGGGTAGGTCCCGAGCATCTCGTCGCAAACCGGTCCGCGCAGCAGCGCCAACTCCTCCGCCGTGGGTTCCGGCGTGTCCGGCACGCCCCTGCCCGGCGCGTCGAAGTCGAAGCCGGTCGCGGCGCGCACGCCCTCCAAGGTCTCGCCCGGGTGCAGGCTCTCCAGCGAGAAGCGCGCCCGCGCGGGATCGAATCGGAACACGCAGCGCCCCGTCACCAGCGCCTGCGCCGTGCCGCGCCGGAACACGCCGGGCGGCGAGGTGCCGGGCGCCGAGACGTGCGCGACGCGCGGCACCAGCACCCGCGGCGAGTGCTCCTCGCGGAACAGGATCGTGCGCGGCACCATCATGTACATGAAGGCCGAGCCGAAGGAGCCGGGGAAGCGCACCGCGCGGCCCGGCCACTCGCCGGTGCCCACCAGGTTGAGGTTCGCCCCGCCGTCGATCTCCCCGCCGCCGAGGAAGAACAGGTCCAGCCGCCCCTGCCCCGCGAGGTCGAACAGCTCCCGCGTGCCCTCGGTGAAGGGGTTCCCGGTCGGCCGCGCCAGCAAGGACAAGCGCAGCGGGTGGCCGAGCTTCTGCACCAGGTAGCAGGCCGCGGCCGGGATCGGCGACGCCGCGCCCACCGCGACGTGCCGCGCCGGCGGGGCCGAGGGGTCGAGGATCAGCCGCGCGACCGCCGCCGCCAGCCGCTCCTCGGGCTTTGCGGCCGCGCTCATTCCGCCGCGAGCGCCGGGCGGCCCAGCACCTCGCGCTCCAGCCAGGCGCGGAAGCCCTCCTCCGTCCGCGCCGCGCGCGCGTACTCGGAAACGTAGGCGGGATCGGCCGCATACTCGTCCAGCATCCCGGCGGGGTGCGCGCCGCGCTCGGCCACGGCCACGGCGGTCACGTAGGTCGCGGAGACGGCGCCCGGCGCGAGCCGCTCGTCGCGCAGGAAGTCGCCCTCCACCACCCGCTCCACGGTGACGAGGCAGCGGGCGCTGGCGTGGGCGATGGTGGCGCACTCCCGCCGCCGCCCCACCCAGACGTTGCCGACCGCATCCATCATGGCGGCGTGGAACGCGCCGAAGTCGGGCTTGAGCGCCGGCAGCAGCAGGATCGGGTCTTCGCCGCCCTCGCTGAACGGGTTCGGCACGACCTTCCAGTCCGGCCGGTGCGCCACGAGGTCGCTGCCGACCACGCCGCGCAGCGGCATGAAGGGCACGCCCTTTTCCGAGGCTTGCAGCATGGTGTGGATGGCCGGGCAGGTGGCGTCCAGCACGCGGACGCTCCCCTCGCGCACCGCCGCCGAGAAGCGCGGCGCGAAGCCCGCTTCGCCGAGGCTCGCCGCGCTGGTCTGCACCTCGGCGACGCAGCCGGCGCCGATCAGGATGTCGGTGGCGAAGCCCGAAACCGGCACGCCCACCAGCCTGAGCCCCCGCGCGCCGCGGCGGACTAGCGCCTTGGCCAGCGCCACGGCGGGCAGCGAGTTGTCGGGCGGCATGGCGACCATGGCGCCGTCCGGCACGCTCTCGGCCATGGCTTCCAGGCTGATCGGCTGCATCGCGGTCCCTCCTGGGGCGAGCCTAGGCCGCCCAGGGGCGCGCGCGAAGGGTGGCGCCTCGGTTCGGGGTTCGGCCTTCGGCGCGTTCCGTCCTCCGCCGGCCCGGCCATCGGGCGGGACCGTAATTCTGTCGAGTTCGGACGAATACCCCTCCCTCGCGCACCGGGGCCGGAGGGGTGGGCGCGTCGTGGCCGCGCGGAGCCGGACGCTTCGCCGGGACGGGGGATGGCCCGCGCCGGTTCCCGCCAGTTCCGTCGTCGGCTGCGGCCGGGTTTTGCCGCTTTCGGACAAATCCCCATCCGCCCCGCGGCGGGGCCGGGCGGGGGTCGCGGCCTGGCATCCGGCGCTCCGCAGCGATGCAGGGCGCGTCGCGGCGACACGGGCTTGCGGCGCCACCGGGCGGCGCCGGCCCTTGCCACGTTCGGACAAAATCGCCCCCTCGCGCGGCGGGGTGAGATGAGGGGTTGCGTCAGGCGCGAAAAGCATCTAGGAATATTAGCTTATATGGCGCGCAATGTCCAGGCGCGTCTGCGGTGGGTGGTGCCTCATACCACCGAGCGCAGGTTTCGATCGATGTGATCGACGCCACGCGCCGGCGTTCCGGCCATTTCCCGGACCTGCGCCAACATCAGCGAAACGTCAGGGAACGGCTCCTTTCCTCAACCGGTCCCCGGCTCGCCTACCTGCGTTTTTGGGGTGGACTCCGATGTGGCCGGGTCCTCCATTCCGCTGTGCCCCGCATCCGGCCTCCGCACGAACAATGTTTTGTTTGTGTTGAACGTTGTTCAAAGTAAGTGGTATGAACACCTGAACGTTGTTCAAAGAAGTGCCGCGCCATGGGCGAGCCGCCACCCCCTGTCTCCCGTACGACCCCCACCCGCCGCCGGGTCCTCGGCGCCGGGCTCGCCATGGCGGCCTCCTCGGCCATGCCGGCGGCGCCCCGGGCCGAGGCGATGCCCGTGCTGGACGATGCGAGCCGCCTCACTCCGACCCCCGTGGCGCGCCACGTGGTTCTCGGCCCCGATCCGGACGCCGCCCTCTTGGCGCGCCTGCGGGCCGAGTTGCGCGAGGCCGCGGCGGCGGGCCGGCCGGTCGCCCTAGGCGCCGCGCGGCACTCAATGGGCGGCCAGAGCCTCGCCGCCGGTGGCACGGCCCTCACCTTCGCGCCGGGCGGCTGCTTCCCGGACCAAGCCGCCGGGACCTTCCATGCCGGCGCCGGCACCCGCTGGCGCGACGTGATCGCCGCCCTCGACCCGCTCGGCCTGTCACCGGCCGTGATGCAGTCGAACAACGACTTCGGCGTCGCCAGCAGCTTTTCGGTGAACGCCCACGGCTGGCCGGTGCCCCGCGGACCGTTCGGCGCCACCGTGCGCGCGCTCCGGCTGATGCTCGCCGATGGCGCCGTGGTCGCCTGCTCGCGGGGGGAGAACGCGGAGCTTTTCCGCGCCGCCATGGGCGGCTACGGCCTGCTCGGCATCGTCCTCGACCTCGAGGTGGAGGCGGTGCCGAACCGCCTCCTCGCCCCGAGCTTCCAGGTGTTGCCGGCGGCCGCCTTCGCCGCGCGTTTCGTCGCGCTCTGCGCCGACCCAGCCGTCGCCATGGCTTACGGGCGGCTGAACGTCGCCGTGCGCGGCTTCCTGGCCGAGGCCCTGATGGTCGGCTACCGGCCGGTCCCGGTGCCGCGCACCGGGCTGGCGCGGGCCGGGACGGGCGGCCCCGCCATCGCCCTGGCCCGGGAAGTGTACCGGGGCCAAACCGGCTCCGAGGCGGGCAAGCGCCTGCGCTGGTACGCCGAAACGGAGGTGGCGCCGCACGCGCCGGGGAACCGCGCGACGCGCAACAGGCTGCTGAACGAGCCCGTCGCCAACCTCGCGGACCGCGCGCCCGGCCGCACCGACATCCTGCACGAGTACTTCGTGCCGCCGGACCGCCTCGCCGATTTCCTCCTCGCCTGCCGGGAGGTCATCCCGCGGAGCCGCCAGGAGCTGCTGAACGTCACGCTCCGCTTCGTGGGCGCGGACCCGACGAGCCTGCTCGCCTACGCGCCCGCGCCGCGCATCGCTGCCGTGATGGCCTTCTCGCAACGGAGGACGGCGGAGGCCGAGGTGGACATGCGCCGGATGACCCAGGCGCTGGTGGACGCCGCGCTCGGGCTCGGCGGCAGCTTCTACCTGCCTTACCGCCTGCACGCCCGGCGCGAGCAGGTGGAGCGGGCCTACCCGGGCCTCGCGCGCTTCGCCGCGCTCAAGCGTCGGCACGACCCCGGCCTGCTGTTCCGCAACGCCCTCTGGGACGCATGGCTCGCCACCCCGTCCGCGGGCAAGGGCTGATGGACCGCCCCGGCGCCCGCCTGCCCACGCTTCGTGATGCGCTCCCGGAGCCTCGGATGGCCTTCCGTCACTTCATCAGCCGCCGCGCCTCCCGGGACAGCAGCATCCGGTCGTGCGCCATCCCCAGGATCTCCACCTCGCCATCCTCGGCCAAGCGGTAGACGACGACATGCCGGGGCTTGCCGACCCGCTCGCCCGGCGGCGCCACCAGACGGCGCCCGAGCCGCAAAGGGTACGCTCTCACGCCCCGGACGCGGGGCACCGGGCGGGAGCCGCGGAGGCCAGGGTCGGCGCCCAGGGCGGCCCAGACGGCGAGCATGAGGCGGTTGTAGCGGGCGGCGGCGTCGATGCCCCACTCGCCAGCGCCCTCCAGGAGGATCTGGTCCGCTTGGTCCTCGGCCCGCCTCGTGAGGCGGTAGCCCATTCAGCGCCCCCGGGCGGCCAGCCGGGCGCGCAGGCGCTCCATCATCCGCCGGTGGAGGGCCTCGCCGTCTTCGGGCGTCGAAACCGTCGTGTACCGGCCGGCTTCGATGTCGGCGATGCCCGCCTCGGCGACGGCGACGAATTCGTCCTCCGCCTCGAGGTCCTCGGCGTGCCGGCGAACGGCGTCCTCGAGGAACTGCTCCCCGCTCGCGGCCCGGCCCTCCGCGACCTGCCGTTCGATGATGCTCCGGAGGTGGTCGGGTAGGTGTTGAACGACGCCCATGGCGGCCTCCTGGCGGCAGGATACCCGGAACGAAGGGACCCCGCACCGGCGAAATCCGGACGACCGGACTTGTGAGCCTGGACGTGCCAGCGACGCGCGAGAGGGACCGATACCTGCCCAGTGCAAACATTCAAACCGAGGCGCTACCCAACGCTCGCTCCTTGCTCGAAAATGGATGCCAGCGCCGGCCGGGGCTATGGCGTAGGGCATGGTCCTCGACAGCCTGCGCGTCCGCCTCCGCCCCTGGCGCGACGGCGACGCGGACGCCTTCGCCGCGCTGAACGCCGACCCGGCGGTGATGCGCCACTTCGCCGCGCCGCTGTCCCGTGCCGAGAGCGACGCCATGCTCGCGCGCGTCCGCGCCCACGACGCGGAGCACGGCTTCTGCTTCTGGGCCGCGGAGCGCCGCCCCGACGGGCGCCTCGTCGGCTTCTGCGGCCTGAGCCGCGTTTCCTTCGGGGCGCGCTTCGTCCCGGCGGTCGAGATCGGCTGGCGCCTGTTCCCGGCCTTTTGGGGCCAGGGCCTCGCGCGGGAAGCGGCGGAATTGGCGCTCGCCGCCGCCTTCGGCCCGCTCGGCCTCCCGGAGGTCGTGGCCTTCACCGTGCCGGCCAATGCACCGTCCTGGGGCCTGATGCGCCGGCTCGGGATGCGGCCGGACGGCGGGTTCGAGCACCCGCGCCTCCCGGAAGGCCATCCCCTCCGCCCGCACCTGCTGTATCGTCTGCGGCGGGACGAGTGGAGCCGCGCCGCGTGAGGCCCGGCCCGCCGCGGGAGGAACGGACGCCCATGCGCCTCGCCATCGCCGCCGCCGCGCTGCTCGCGGCCGCCGCCGCGCTGCCGGCGCGCGCCGAAGTCACCGCGTTCGAGCAGCAAGGCCCCGCCGCCGTCGCCTTCGGCGGGCGCGAGTTCGCCGCCGGGCGCTACGAGCGCATCGCCGCCCGCGCCACGGTCGCGCTCGACCCCGCCAACCCGCGCAACGCCGGCATCGCCGACATCGCGCTCGCCCCGCGCAACGCCGCCGGGCGGGTGGAGGCCGTGGCCGACGTGGTGATCCTCCGCCCCGCCGACCCGGCGCGCGGCAACCGCACCCTGCTGCTGGAAGCGCCCAACCGCGGGCGCGAGCTGGCCGGCCAGTTGTTCCACGACTCACCCGCCGCCAACGGCCTCGTCCAGGGCACGGAGGCGGGCAACGGCTTCCTGCTCGACCGCGGCTACACCCTCGCCTGGGTCGGCTGGCAGGCGGACCACACGGCGGAGGGCGGTTTGCGCCTGCGAGCGCCGGTGGTGCCGAACGTGACCGGCCTGTCGCGCGAGGAGTTCCTGTTCGAGCACGGCCGCAGCCCGGTCGAGGCGCGCCTTTCCTATCCGGCCGCGACGGAGGAGGGCGCCACGCTCTCCGTCCGCGCCCGCCCCGGCGACGAGCGGCAGCACCCGGAAACCCTGCGCTTCCGCTTCCTCGACCCGCAACGCGTCGAGATCGCCCGCCCGCCGAGCGGCTTCGACGCCGGCGCCCTCTACGAGTTGGTCTACACCGCCCGCGACCCGGTCGTGGCCGGCATGGGCTTCGCCGCCATCCGCGACGTCGCCGCCTTCCTGCGCGGAGGCGGCCTGGCGGGCGTCGCCGTGGACCGCGCGGTCTTCCACGGCATCTCGCAATCCGGCCGGCTGGTGCGCGACTTCCTGCACCAGGGCTTCAACGCGGACGAGCGCGACGGGGGCCGGCCCGTCTTCGACGCCATGCTGCCGCACATCCCCGGCGCGCGCCGCACCTTCACCAACGCCCGCTGGGCCCAGCCCGGCCGCAACCCCACCGCGCACGGCGACCGCGGCTACCCGGCCAACCAATTCCCCTTCGCCTACGAGGACTCGACCGACCACCTCACCGGCCGCGCGGACGGGCTGCTGCGCCGATGCCGCGAGAGCCGCACCTGCCCCAAGGTCATCCAGGCCGACACCGAGTACGAGTTCTTCGGCGCCCACGCATCCTTGCTCGCCACCGACACCCGCGGCGCCCCGCTGCCCCTGCCGCCGGAGGTGCGCGCGTACCTCATCAGCGGCCACCCGCACTTCGCCCCCGCCAACGGCGAGCCCGGGCGCCGGCCCGAATGCGCGCTGCCCACCAACCCGCTGCACGCCGGTGCCCCGCTCCGCGCCCTGCTCGTCGCGCTGGAAGCCTGGACGCGCGACGGCGCCGAGCCGCCCGCGAGCCGCTTCCCCGCCGCGGGCGACGAGGGCGGCCTCGCGCGCCCGACCGAGGGCCTCTATCCCGCCGCCATCCCCGGCCTGCCCTGGCGCGCCGGCGCCCACGCCGCGGCCGAGCTCGTGGACGACTCCACCATGCCGCCCGCCGTGCGCGGCACCTACCCCGTGCTGCTGCCGCGCGTGGACACCGACGGCAACGCCGCGGTCGGCCTTCGCCTGCCCGTGCTGGAAGCGCCGCGCGCCACCTACCTCGGCTGGAACCCGCGCGCGGAAGGCTTCGCGCCCGGCGCCCCCTGCACCAACCAGGGCGCCGTGCTGCCCTTCGCCGCCACCCGCGCCGAGCGCATGGCCGCGAACGACCCGCGCGCCTCGGTCGAGGAGCGCTACCCGAGCGCCGCCGATTACGTGGAGGAGGTGCGCGCGGCGGCGGAAGCGCTGGCGCGGGACCGCCTGCTGCTGGAACCGGACGCGAAGGCCATGGCCGAGGCCGCGGCGGCGAACACCCTCGCCCGCCTCCCCCGCTGAAGCGCGGAACGCTCGACTCCCGAGGCCGGCGCGGCTGCACCGCGCGCGTCGACGCCCTAGCAGCGGCCTTCGCACCGGAAGCGCCCGACCCGGCGCGACGGGGCACCGCCGCGGCCGCAGCGACCGGCGCCCGCGCCCCTCGGCCGGAGCTGCGCCCCGTGCCCGGAAGCGCCGCCCGCCCGGAC
>NZ_BAAAFZ010000005.1:19180-28309 GCF_039523795.1 Craurococcus roseus
CACCGCGGGCGCGCCCGCCGCGGCGCGTCGCGGCCGACCGCAGCCCGTCGGCGCGGTGCGGCGGCCCATTGTTTCCGCGGGCGTCCTCACGCCCCTGCGGCGTCCGATCGGGCGCGGTCCGCTCCGGGACGGCGATGGCCCGCCCGCTCCGTCGATGGCGGCCCGGCCTCGCCCGGACCCGTCCGCGACCGGGCGCGCGGCGCCACGGACGCGCCCGGATGGTCGGGGGCGCCGAGCGCCCGCGTCAGTCCACCACGTCGGCGTCCGGCCGGTCGCTGCCCGCGGAGAACTCCGTGCGCCACTGGCCCTTCTCGTCCTGGTATTCGATGTAGGCCCCGTTCCCCGGGACGTGCTGCTCCCGGGCCACCCGCCGGGCCGCCGACAGCGCCGCTGCGCGGCTGGGGAAGGATTCGGAGAACACGTCCCCGAGCTTGTACGCCCACCCGCCGTCGTGCTCGACGACCCTGTAGTGGATCTTGTCCACGCCGACCTCCCTCGCGTCCGGCGCCCGGCACGCCGCCGGGCGGCGACCCTCCGCCGGCGGGCCGCCCGCGCCGCCCGGCAGGTTACACCGAATCCCCCCGGCCCCAATCCACCACGGGCACGGCCCCGGGCGGGGCGGGGCGACGGAGCCCGGTCGGGAGGGCTCGGCGCCGAGGCCGGCGTTGCGATCCCTGGTCTTCCGTCCGGGGGCGCCCGGCGAGGGACGGCAAGGCGGTGCGGCGGCGACGCCCTTCAGGTCGCCCGGTGCGCGCCGCCCGCCGCCGCGTCGCCGCCGCCCCTCACCGGTCGCAGCCGCTGCCACAGCGGCGCCGCCACGTGCTCCACGAAGGGGATCAGCGCCGCGCCCACGACCAAGCCGACCACGCCCGCCCCCGCCGCGTTGACGATCCACTCCACCACCCCGGCCAGCGAGGGCGGCACCGCGTGCGCCGCCGCTTCCGCCGCGTCGTGGAGCGCGTGCCCGAGGGCGCCCAGGCCGTACTCCTCCAGGCCGTGGACGATGATGCCGCCGCCCACCCACACCATCGCGGCGGTGCCCACCACGCTCAGCGCCTTGAGCAGCACCGGCATCCCGAGCACGAGGCCGCGGCCGAAGCCCCGCGTCAGCGGGCGCAGCGCCCGGTCGGCGCCGGACGGGGGCGAGTCGCTCCCCCGGAAGCCCAGCAGGGTGGAGGCGGGCCGGTCGTTCGCGGCGAGCGCCACGCCGGCGTCGTCCGCCTTCACGATCAGCGCCACCGCGCCGTAGACCAGCACCGTGATGCCGAGCCCCACCACGCCCAGCACCACCGCCTGCGTCCAGAAGGAGGACTCGGGCATGGTGGCGAGGGTGATGGCCATGATCTCGGCCGAGAGGATGAAGTCGGTCTTGATGGCGCCCCGGACCTTCTCGTCCTCGAAGGCCTGGAGCTGCTCCGGGGTCTGCGGCCGCGCCGCGCCCACCTTCACCTCGTGCTCGTGCGCGCGGTGGGGGAAGAGGGCGTGGAACACCTTCTCCGCCCCCTCGTAGCAGAGGAAGGCGCCGCCCAGCATGAGCAGCGGCGTGATGGCCCAGGGCGCGAACAGGCTGAGGGCGAGGGCCGCCGGCAGCAGGAACAAGAGCTTGTTCTTGAGCGAGCCGAGCGCGATCCGCCCGACGATGGGCAGCTCGCGGGCGGCGGCGAAGCCCACCACGTAGCGGGGCGTCACCGCCGCGTCGTCGATCACCACGCCCGCGGCCTTGGCCCCGGCCCGCGTGGCCTGGGCCGTGACGTCGTCGAGGGACGCGGCGGCGACCTTGGCGAGGCCGGCGACGTCGTCCAGCAGTGCGATCAGGCCTGTTGCCACGGGGGCTCCTGTTGGCGGTGGGAATGTCAACAGGTGGGAGGTGGTCGCGTTCCTGAAGTTGCGCCATGGAGGCTTTCTGGCCCCCGTGTGATCAATGCGCACATAAGGGCCAGTATCATGAAGAACTAGGCGCAGGCCAAACCGCGGTGGCTAGATCGGCCAGAGTGCTCGCTCGCTCCGCAATTGCAGTTTCATCCCACGTGTCACGTTCCAGAATTGCCAAGTTGAGCGCGAGCAAGCTTTCTCTTAACCAAGGCTTCTTGTCGGGGAACGCCCTGTTCGATGCCGTTGTGTTTCCGGGCACGGTTATCAGAGTGAGATTGCCCAGCGTTTGTAGGGCGGCCTCCCGGGTGCGAATGCCGGCCAGCATCGCCTCGTCCACGCCTGTCAGTTTGTCAGCAGGGGCATTCCGCCCATCGCTTAAAGGCCAGTGCGTCGTCCAGGTTTGTGGCAAGACGTGTTCGACCGACATGTTCGCTGGCCTCGGCGCGTGGACCGAGTACTTGGTCCTTGACGCGCACTCCAAGTCCCAAAGCAAGTCCGCCAATCGGTCCTTCCGCCGTATCGAGTCATAAACCGGCTTGTTCCGGATCGCCTCGCGGAACTCTCGGTCATCAGGAAAGCGGACGGTGTCGCCACGCTGGCCGGCGAACCATACAGCGAGAGTCGCTGCGGATGTGCCGTCCTTGATCATGGCGCCGACCAGCCGGGCGAACGTCTTGTTCAGGCCCTTAGGCGTCAATCCACACAACGCCCGTCGCACGAGGTAGGAATAGATCAGCGTATAGAGGTGGGATTTCTGAGCCGGATCGGCGTCCGAGATGGCTATGTGGAACACTAACGGGTAGGCAGTGGAGACCTCCCAAAGGTTCAGCTTCGCGCCGAGACGCGCCAAGGCTTCGTCACCTCCACCGACTTCCAGCGCACGATAGATTGGCGCGTACACAGTGAGCGCATCGAGTTCCGATGCCACGGTGTCAAAACGTGGCTTTCCCTTAGGACGGGTGAAGGCGCGGTACTCGGCGTAGAGTTCGCGCAATGATGTTTCGTCGCCTGTTTGCGCTGTGAGGACGTGACTTAAGAAGTGGTCGATCCTCGGCCGCTTAGGCTTCGCGCGTGGCGAGTCTGCCTTCCAAAACTCGCGATCCTGGTCGAACGGCCGCCACTTGGCTTCGAACAGAGCTTCCACGTGCTCACCCTGAGCGGAAGCACGATGGAAAATGTTGTTCCGAACGAGATCCATAGCGAGCAGCGGCTCGGCTTGGCTGTTCAAGGTCTCGAATATCACTTGGGCATCGTCGTTCTCAGACAAGGTGATCACAACGAGCTTCAAGTGATTCAGCAGAGCCTCGAGTAGGCTTCGCAACCGTCGGTGCGGGGCATCATCGGGCTCATCTGCGACCGGCGCCGGGTCGGCTTGCTCGTCCGTGAGGCCGAAACGGGCGTAGGTTTCGATCCTGTCCACGAGAAAGGCCAGCGCACGCACCGCGTTCGGCGCCGGACCTTTAATCAATCTGCCATTCTGGAAAAACCACTCCGGGTGCTTTGCCCGAACGCCGTTCAGGCCGGTCTCGACGATCAGGTGGAACACGGGCCGATCTTCCGGAGTGGGCATGAGCCTGAACCGTGCGTCCGTATCCGTGTCGCCGTGCATGGGCGGTACGTACAGATAGCTGTGAACGTGACCGCTTAGCTGGTGGTAGCCCAACCGCTCGCCGACCTCGCGCAATGCTACAAGGAACAGTTGGAAGGTGGTCAGGCGCTGCTGGCCATCCACAACCTGGACTCGCGGCGTTGATCCAATGGTGAAGCCGTCGCCGCCTGGCGCCAGGATTAACGCACCCATGTAATGACTGAACTTAGGCTTGCCTTCTTCTAGCGTTTGTTCAGCCTTGGCAACCACGTCGTCCCAGAACGGCTCAAGGCGAGCTTCACCCCAACTGTACTGGCGTTGGTAGATTGGGACTACGAAGCGGCGCTGGTCACCCAGCACTGAAATGACGGGGTGGTCCTTGGCGTCCATACATCGTTTCCGGAAGACTGGCGAGGAACTTGGCTCCCTTTTTGGGCAACCAAACCACGCGATTGCAATGGAAGGCAGATTGTTGCTGAAGAGGCATCGAGCAGGTGTGCTCAGCCCAGCTCGCCCAAGCTCATAATCGCAAAGTCGGCTCCCCACTCAACGATAGGTAATCCTATCACGAATGTTCTTTATTACCCTCTCACCGTCGCCAACACCCCCGCCCCCACGCCCAGGAACACCAGCACCGTCGCCATCCCCGCCCGCTGGCTCGCCGTCGCCTGCGTCACCGCCGCCAGCACCGCCGGCCCCGCGAACCCCGTCGCCCGGCCGGACAGCGCGAACAGCCCGAAACGCGCCGCCACCTCGCCCGGCGGCGCCATGCGCGCCATCAGGCCAGGGCCGGTTGCGAGGCGGCGGGGCACTTGCCGCCGCGTGCGGGCGCCGCAGCGGCCCTGACGGCTGCGGCGGCGACCTCGCGCCGGCGTAGGACTGCCCGCCCAAGCCCACCAACATTGATCTGACAAAACCCCGCATCCGTGTTTACAAGCAGGACCGAGTCGGCGGCTCGCCCGCGAACACGGGCCACCGGTCCGGTGGATTGGGGAGCGAAGCGTGGCCGACCAGGACGAACATTCGACGACGCCGGAAGCGGAGGCCCCGCGTATCTCAACCGGCACCGAAGGGCTCGATAACATCCTGGGCGGCGGGCTGGACCCGGATCGCCTCTACCTGTGCGAGGGGCGCCCCGGCACCGGAAAGACCACCCTCGCCCTCCAGTTCCTCCGCGAAGGCGCCCGCAAGGGCGAGGCCGCGCTCTACATTTCCCTGTCGGAGACGGAGCGGGAGCTGCGCCTCGTGGCCAAGCGGCACGGCTGGTCGCTGGACGGCATCGATGTGTTCGAGCTCGTGCCGCCGGAGGCCAGCCTCGACCCGGGCCGGGAGCTGACGGTGTTCCACCCCGCCGAGATGGAGCTGAGCGAAACGACGCAGATGGTCTTCGACCGGGTGGCGGCGCTGAACCCGTCGCGGATCGTCTTCGACAGCCTGTCCGAGATGCGGCTGCTGGCGCAGAACTCGCTGCGCTACCGCCGCCAGATCCTGGCGCTGAAGCACTTCTTCACCAGCCGCGCCTGCACCGTCCTGATGCTGGACGACATGTCCTCGCAGGGCGACGACCTCCAATTGCACTCGATCGCGCACGGGGTGGTCCTCCTGGAGCAGATCGCGGTGGATTACGGCGGGGAGCGCCGGCGCCTCCGCGTCGTGAAGATGCGCGGCATGGCGTTCCGGGGCGGCTTCCACGACTACACCATCAAGACGGGCGGGCTCGAGATCTACCCGCGGCTGGTCGCGGCCGAGCACCACCGCGCCTTCGCCGGCGGCGTCGCGTCCAGCGGCGACGCCGGGCTGGACGCGATGGTGGGCGGCGGTCTGGAGCGCGGCACCAGCGCGCTCCTGCTCGGCGCGGCGGGCGTCGGCAAGTCCTCGCTGGCCATGAGCTACGCGATCGCCGCCGCGAGCCGCGGCGAACGCGCGGTCGTCTACGCCTTCGACGAGGGCCAGGGCACCATCGCCGCCCGCGCCGCGTCGCTGGGCATGCCGCTCGAGCCGGCGCTCGACGCCGGGCTCGTCCGGATCCAGCAGGTCGACCCGGCCGAATTGTCGCCGGGCGAGTTCACCCATCTGGTCAGGACCGCCGTGGAGGCGGAGGGCGCGCGGGTCATCGTCATCGACAGCCTCAACGGCTACCTCAGCGCCATGCCCGACGAGCGCTTCCTGATCCTGCAGATGCACGAACTGCTGAGCTACCTGAACCAGTTGGGCGTGCTGTCGATCCTCGTCCTGGCCCAGCACGGCTTGGTCGGGCCGATGCAGACCCCCCTCGACATCAGCTATCTCAGCGACGCGGTCCTGATGCTGCGCTACTTCGAATTCGAGGGCACGGTGCGGCGCGCGCTCTCCGTCGTGAAGAAGCGCAGCGGCAGGCACGAGCACGCCATCCGCGAGTTCCGGCTCGGCCATAAGGGCTTGGCCGTCGGGCCGCCGCTAAAGGACTTCAGCGGCGTGTTCACGGGCACGCCGCAGTACACCGGCGGCGCCTCCCCGCTACTGATCGACGATGACCCCCTCGGCCGCTGACGACCCCGCCCGCCCGACGGTCCTCGTCCTCGCCCCGACAGGGCGGGACGGCGCGGCGTCGGCGGAGCTTCTCCGCCGCGCGGGCTTGTCGGCCCGCGCCTGCGCCGACCTCCAGGAACTCGTCAGCGGCCTCGCGGCCGGGGCCGACGCCGTGTTCGTCGCCGAGGAGGCGCTGCTCACCACGCCCATGGAAGAGCTGATCGCCTGGGTCGAACGGCAACCGCCGTGGTCGGACATGCCCTTCGTGGTGCTGACCAGCCGCCGGGAGCACCCGGCGGTCGTGGCGGGGCGCGGGCGGCTGGTGGAGGCGCTCAGGAACGTGTCGCTCCTCGAGCGGCCGGTCCAGGCCATCACCCTGACCAGCGCCGTCCAGGCCGCGGTGCGCGCCCGGCGGCGGCAGTACGAGGTGCGGGAGCACCTGGCCGAGCGCAACCGGGCGGCGCAGGAGCTGGAGGACCTGGTGGCCGAGCGGACGCGCGAGCTGGAAGCGGCCAACGCCGAGTTGCGCGCGCAGATGGCGGAGCGCGCGCGGGTGGAGGAGTCGCTGCGCCACGCGCAGAAGCTCGAAGCCATCGGGCAGCTCACCGGCGGCGTGGCGCACGACTTCAACAACCTGCTGATGGTCATCTCCGGCGGGCTCGACATGCTCGACCGCCCAGGCGACCCCGCCCGCCGCAAGCGCCTCATGGACGGCATGCGCCAGGCCGCCGGGCGCGGCGCGACCCTGACGCGCCAATTGCTCGCCTTCTCGCGCCGCCAGCCGCTCCGGTCCGAACCCCTCGATCTGCGCAGGCAAGTCGGCGCCATGCGGGAACTGCTGGACCGCAGCCTGCGGGGCGACATGCACGTCGTCCTCGAATTCGAGGACGACCTTTGGCCCGTCGCGGTCGATCCCGGCGAACTCGAACTCGCCGTCCTGAACCTCTCGGTGAACGCACGGGACGCCATGCCCACTGGAGGCACCATCGTCATCCGGGCGGAGAACCTCTCCGCCTTGGCGGACAACGGCCTCCGCGGCGACTTCGTGCGCCTTTCGGTCGTCGACACCGGGACCGGCATGGCGCCCGAGGTGGTCTCGCGCGTCTTCGAGCCCTTCTTCACGACGAAGGACATCGGCAAGGGATCGGGCCTGGGACTCGCGCAGGTCTACGGGTTCGCCACGCAATCGGGCGGCGCCGTCCGCATCGACACCGCCGTCGGGCGCGGCACCACGATCGCGCTGCTCTTGCCGCGGTCCGGCGAGGCGCCCCCGGCGGAGCGGGTCCACCCCGCCGACGCCCGGGCCGAGCGGCCCCCAGGCGGCATGGCCGGCCACGTGCTGCTGGTCGAGGACGACGACGAGGTCGCCGCGCTGGTCACCGAGATGCTCACCCAACTCGGGTTGGGGGCGACGCGGGCGGCGAGCGCCGCGGCCGCCCTCGGCGCGTTGGCGAACGGCCGCGCCGTCGATCTCGTGTTCTCGGACGTCATGATGCCGGGCGGCATGAGCGGCGTGGACCTCGCCCGAGAGGTGAAGCGCCGCCGCCCCGGGCTGCCGATCCTCCTCACGACCGCCTACGCGGAAGCGGCGCAGCGCGAGGCGGAGGCCGAAGGCATCGCCCTGCTGCCGAAGCCCTATCGCCTGGAGGAGCTCGCCGCCGCCGCCCGCGACGCGCTCGGCCGGTAGGCCGGGCGAAGCCCCAAGCACCCGTTCGGACCGGGTCGCCCGCCGCCCGGAGCGGGCCTGCGGACATGCCCGTCCCCGCTGCCCCTATCCCTCCCGCACCGTCGCCAACACCCCCGCCCCGACGCCCAGGAACACCAGCACCGTCGCCATCCCCGCCCGCTGGCTCGCCGTCGCCTGCGTCACCGCCGCCAGCACCGCCGGCCCCGCGAACCCCGTCGCCCGGCCGGACAGCGCGAACAGCCCGAAATGCGCCGCCGCCTCGCCGGGCGGCGCCATCTTCGCCATCAGGCTGCGGCTCGCGGATTGCGCCGGCCCCATCACGCTGCCGAGCACGAGCGCCAGCGCCCAGAACGCCGCCTTGCCCTCCACCAGCAGCAGCCCGGCGCCGCACGCCATCATCGCCAGCAGCGCCCCCAGCACCATCCGGCGCGAGCCGACGCGGTCCTCCACCAAGCCGAACCCCGCCGCGCCCGAGCCCGCAGTCACGTTGAGCGCGATGCCGAACAGCAGGATCTCCTCGAACCCCATGCCGAACACCCCCGCGGCGTAGATGGCGCCGAAGGCGAACAGCGTGTTCAGCCCGTCCGTGTAGAACAGCCGCGCCACCAGGAACCGCAGCAGCGCCGGCCGCCGCGGCAGGGCGCGCAGCACGGCCGCGATCTCGCCCAGGCCCGACCGCGCCGCCGCGCCCCAACCCGGCTTCGGCCCGGCCGGGTCGGGCAGCATCACCAGCACCGGCCAGCCGAACAGCGCGGTCCACGCCGCCGTCAGCAGCGCCACCGCCCGCAGGTGCTCCGCTTCCCCGCGGTCGAGGCCGAAGAACGGCGGGTCGGGCAGCACCAGCAGGACCAGCGCCAGCGCCAGGCACGCGAGTCCGCCCGCGTAGCCCAGGCCCCAGGCGAGCCCGGACAAGCGCCCAATCCGCTCCTCCGGCACCAGCCCCGGCAGCATGGCGTTGTAGAACACCGTGCCCACCTCGAACGCGACGGTGCCGAGCCCGACGCACACCAGCGCCCACAGCGTCCACTCCGGGTGCGGCCGCGCGAACCAGATGCAGGCCGTGGCCGCGACGACCGCCACCGTGCAGAGCGCGAGCATCGCCCGCCGCCGCCCGCCCGCGTCCGCCACCGCGCCCAGCACCGGCGAGAGCAGCGCGATGCCGAACCCGGCCAGCGCCTGCGTCCACCCCCACTGCGCCTGCCCCGTCGCCGGGTCCGGCGCGATGCCCTTGGTGAAGTAGGCCGCGATGACGAAGGTGGTGACGACGGTGGGGAACGCGCTGTTGGCCCAATCGTAGGACGCCCAGGCCCAGGCCCGCCGGTCCAGCCCCGCGACACTCACGCCCGCGCGCCGCCGGCCGCGGCACGACGGCGGGACCGGGGCGGCAGGCTTCGCGCCGGCCCCGAGCCCGCGGGGATGCCCCGGGCCGATGCCGCTGGCCCGGCGTCGCGGCGGCGGGCCTCGGGACGCGCGC
>NZ_BAAAFZ010000006.1:0-13818 GCF_039523795.1 Craurococcus roseus
GGCGGCCGGGCCGGCCGCCGGCGCGCCGCCGTGGCCCAGGCCGCCGTCGAGGTCGCGCACCATGGACGCGGCTTGGCCCAGGAGCTCGCCCAGCCTGAGGTCCGCGACCTTGCGCTGTATCGCCGTTTGGTAGGTCGGGATGTTCGACGCCAGTTGCGACACCTGCCCGGCGACCACGAGGCCGATGCCGAACAGCGCCGCGAAGCCCAGCGCCACGGCGACGAGCAC
The DNA here is from genome assembly GCF_039523795.1 of Craurococcus roseus. Taxonomy (NCBI): domain Bacteria; kingdom Pseudomonadati; phylum Pseudomonadota; class Alphaproteobacteria; order Acetobacterales; family Acetobacteraceae; genus Craurococcus; species Craurococcus roseus. Next base: position 229 of record NZ_BAAAFZ010000006.1, read on the forward strand.
CGACGGCGCGCGGCCCAGCCGCAACCGGTGCAGCGCCCGGACCAGGGGCGCCAGCACGAAGGCGAGCAGCACGGCCAGCACCAGCGGCACGAAGAGCTCGCGCCCGAGGTACAGCGCCGCTACGACCACCGCGCCCGCCAGCAGCGCGACGAGGCCGGACATCGGCACCCCCGCCGGGGCGACAGGAGGGCGCCGCCGGTCCGCGGTCGTCGTGGATTCTTCCATGGATGGCCCCGAAACGGGCCGGCTCGACCCGGCGGCCCTGCGTAGCGCAACGCCGCGGGGCCGCGATCGGTTCGCCGCCGGCGAACCATCCCCCCGGAGCGGCGCTTAGTGCCTCTCACCAACCGCCGCCGGAACCGCACGTGACATCCGCCGATACCCAGCCCCCGCGACCCTGGCTCCCGGCGGGGGTTTCGCGCCGCGCCGCGCCCGTCGCGGCCGGGCTCCTCGTGCTGCTGGCGGCGCTGGCCGTCGCCTGGAACGTGGCCGCCGGGGCACGCGCCCGCGCCGCGGTGGCCGCCGCCAACGAGACGGTGCTGCGGGCGGAAGCCCTCCTCTCGGCCATGAAGGACGTGGAGACCGGCGCGCGCGGCTACGCCCTCACCGGCAACGACGAGTACCTGCAGCCCTTCGCCAGCGGGACGGCGGAAGAGGAGCGCCGCTTGGCCGCGCTCGGGGCGGCCGTCGAGCGCTCCCGCTCCGCCCGCTTGCGGGAACTGGTGCGGGACAAGGTCGCCCACGCGAGCCGCGTGGTGGAGGCCCGGCGTCGAGAGGGGCGGGAAGCGGCCGCCCGGCTCGTGGAGTCCGGCGAAGGCAAAGGCGCGATGGACGCCCTCCGCACAGAGATAACGGGGTTGCAGGAGTCCGAGCGCGGCCGGATCGCGGCGTCGGAGCGGCGCGACCGCATCCGCTCCGCTTGGCTGAACTCGGCCGCCCTGGCTTCCCTGCTGCTCGGCTGCGCGCTGGCGGCCGCCCACATGGTCGCCCGCCGCCGGTCCGAGCGGGGCAGCCGCGCGTTGCTGGAGGACGTGCTGGAGAACGCCCCGGTCGGCCTGGGCTTCCTCGACGGGTCCCTCCGCTTCCGCCACGCCAACAAGGCGTTGACCAAGTTGGGGGAGCACGCGCTGGGCGTGGAAGTGGGCTCGTCCGTCGCCGACCTGTCGCCGGACCTACGGGAGCAGATCGAGCCGCGGTTGCGGGCCGTCCTGTCGGAGGGGCGGACCTTCGCCAACTTGGCCGTGGACATCCGCCCGCCGGACCGGCCAGAAGAATTGCGCCACCTGCGGATGAGCTTTTTCCCCCTGCGCGGGGAAGCCGGGGTGGACGGCGTGGGCATCGCCGTCACGGACGTGACCCTTCGCCGGCGGGCCGAACTGCGACTGCGGCAGCGGGAGGCGCAGTTCCGCACGGTGGCGGAGTCCATACCCCAGCTCGCCTGGATGACGGACGCCGAGGGCGCGATCACTTGGTACAACAAGCGGTGGCTCGACTACACCGGCAAGACGCTGGAAGAGCTGCGCGGCTGGGGATGGCGCAAGGTGCATGACCCGGACCACGTCGAACGGGTGGAGGAGAGCTTCCGCCACTCCCTCCGGACCTGCGAGCCCTGGGAGGACACCTTCCCGTTGCGCGGCGCCGACGGGGAATGGCGCTGGTTCCTGTCGCGCGCCGTGCCGGTGCGGGAGGAGGCGGAAGAGGACGGCGCCGAGGGGCCGGTCACCGGCTGGTTCGGCACCAACACCGACATCACCGACATGCGCCGCGCCGAAGCGCAGTTGGCCGATGCGAAGGAGGCGGCGGAGGAGGCGAACCGGGCCAAGAGCCAGTTCATCGCCAACATGAGCCACGAGCTGCGCACGCCGCTCTCCGCCGTGATCGGCTATTCCGAGATGCTGGAGGAGGAGGCCGCCGAGATCGAAGGCGCGGACACGATGCTGGAGGATCTGCGCAAGATCAACGGCAACGCCCGGCACCTGCTGTCGCTGATCAACGACGTGCTCGACCTGTCGAAGATCGAGGCCGGCAAGATGGAGGTCCACGCGGAGGACTTCGACGCCGCCGCGCTGCTGGGCGAGGTCGCGGACACGGTGCAGGCGCTGGTGGCGCGCAAGTCCAACACGCTGGAGCTGGACCTTGCGCCGGACCTGGGCGCGATGCACTCCGATCCGGTGAAGCTGCGGCAATGCTTGTTCAACCTGCTCGGCAACGCGGCGAAGTTCACCGAAGGCGGGCGGATCACGGTCTCGGCGCGGCGGGAGCGCGGGGCCGACGGGCGCGGCCGACTCGAATTCCGCGTTTCCGACACCGGCATCGGCATGACGGAGGAGCATCTCGGCCGCCTGTTCCGCCGGTTCACCCAGGCGGACAGCTCCACGACCCGGCGCTTCGGCGGCACCGGGCTCGGATTGTCCATCACCAAGGCGTTCTGCACCATGCTGGGCGGCGACATCGCGGTGGAAAGCAGCCCCGGCCGGGGCACCGCCTTCACCATCCGCTTGCCGGCCGACCTGCGGGACCTGGAAGCGCCGGCGGAGGAGGCCGCGGTCGCCGAGGGCACCGCGCCGGAGGAAGAGGGCCCGGCCGGCACGGTGCTGGTGGTGGACGACGACGTGGCCGCCCGCGACCTGCTGGTGCGTTTCCTGCGGAGGGAAGGCTTCGCCGTGCGCACCGCCCCGCACGGGGCGGCCGCCCTGCCGTTGGTGCGGGAGCTGCGGCCCACCGCGGTGCTGCTGGACGTGATGATGCCGCACATGGACGGGTGGGCGGTGTTGTCGGCCATGAAGGCCGACCCGGAGCTGGCGGACATCCCGGTGGTGATGGTGAGCTTCGTGCAGCAGAAGGGCTTGGCCTTCTCGCTGGGCGCCGCGGATTACCTGACCAAGCCGGTGCAGTGGGCGCGGTTGAAGGAGGTGCTGGACCGCTACCGTTCGCCGGGCTCGGCGCTGGTGGTGGAGGGCGACCCGGAAGCCCGGGCCGAGCTGCGTCGCCTGCTGGAAGCCGAGGGCTGGGCCGTCGAGGAGGCCGCGGACCGCGCCGCCGTCCTGCGCCGCATGGACGAGGGCGGCCCGCCGCCCGGCTTGGTGTTGGCTGCGGTGCAGGCGGAAGGGGAAGGCTTCCGGCTCGTCCAGGACATCCGCCGCCGCCCCGATTGGCGGCCGGTCCCGCTGATCGCGCTCGCCGAGGGCGAGCTGTCGCAGCCCGAGATCGAAAAGCTGCGCGGCCAGGTGCGGCGCGTCGTGCAGTCCGAGGACGACCCGCCCACCGAACTGATCGCCGAACTCCGCTCCATAGCCGCCGGCCGCAAGCGGTCGTCGGGAGCCGCCGCGGCCGCCCCCGAGCCCGCGCCGGCCGCCGCAACCCCGTGATGGTGAGACAATGACCAAGGTATTGCTCGTCGAGGACCACGAAGAGCTGTGGGACTTCCTGTCCCGCAGGCTGAAGCGCCGCGGCTTCGAGGTGGTGCTGGCGCACGACGGCCAGCAGGGCGTGGACATGGTGCGCGCCGAGCGGCCCGACGTGGTGCTGCTGGACATGAACCTGCCTGTGATGGACGGCTGGACCGCCGCCCGTACCCTGCGCGCCGACCCGGACACGGCGCGCGTCCCCATCATCGCGCTCACCGCGCACGCCATGGCCGGCGACAAGGCGAAGGCGCTGGAAGCGGGCTGCGACGACTACCACCCGAAGCCGGTGGACTTTTCCCGCCTGCTGTCGCAGATCGAGGAGGCGCTCCTGGGCGCCGAGGACAAGGCCGCCGAGGCCGAGGCCGAGGCCGAACCGCCGCCGGGTTGACGGGGACGGCCGGGCGCGGGCCTCACGCCGGCCGCAGCGGCCAGAACAGCGCGATCAGCGGCACGCCGACCAGCACGACGATGACGGAGAGCGGCAGCCCGAGCCGCCAATAGTCGCCGAAGCGGTAGCCGCCCGGCCCCATGACCAGCGTGTTGCACTGGTGGCCGATGGGCGTGAGGAAGTCGCAGGCGGCGCCGATCGCCACCGCCATCAGGAAGGCGTCCGGGTTCAGTTCGAGCTGCTTCGCCAGGCTGCCGGCGATGGGCGCCAGCATCAGCACGGTGGCCGCGTTGTTCAGGAAGGGCGTGACTGCCATCGCCGCCACCATGATCAGCGCCACCGCGGCCGTGGGCGGCAGGGCCGCCACCGCGCCGGACAGCCAGCCGGCGATCAGGTCCGTGCCGCCGGTGGTGCGGATGGCTTCGCTGACCGGGATGAGGGCGCCCAACAGGATCAGCACGGACCACTCGACCGTTCCGTAGGCCTCCCGCATCGTCATCGCGCGCAGCGCCAGCAGCGCCACCGCCGCCCCGAAGAACGCCACCGCGACCGGCACCAGGTGCAGCGCCAGCAGGACCATCGCCGCCCCCAGCACCAGCACCGGCAGCAGGCTCCGCCGGTTGCGGCCGAGGGCGATGTCGCGCTGCGACAGCGGCAGCACCCGCAGTTCGGCCAACGCCCCCGGCAAGGCGCCCGAGGAGCCCTTCAGCAGCGCCACGTCGCCGGCGCGCAGCCGCACCGCGTTCAGCCGCTGGCCCACGGGCTGGCCGCTGCGGCTCACCGCGAGCAGGCTGACGCCGAAGCGCCGGTGCAGGTCCATCTGCGCCGGGGTGCGGCCGATCAGGGGGCTGTCGGCGGTGACGACGCCCTCCACCACGCTGTCCTCCCCCTCGTCGCCATCCTCGGCGTCGGCGCCGGCGGGCGGCTTCGCCTGCTCGCCGGCCAGGCGCAGCCCCGCCCTGGCCACCACGCGGTCCAGGTCCTCGGCCTCCCCTTGCAGCAGGAGTACGTCGTCCGGCCGCAGCACCCAGTCGGGCCAGGGGGTGTAGCGGCGGAAACGCTCGCGGATGACGGTGGCGACCGTGACGCCGCCCTCGCCCAGAGCTTCCAATTCGGCGACGGTGCGCCCGGTCAGGGGGCTGTCCGGCAGCAGCACCGCTTCCGTCGTGTAGCCCTCGATGTTCAGCGCGGCGTCCATCGAAGCGGCGCCCCGGCGGCCCTGCGGCAGCAGCCGCCATCCGAGCGACAGGAACACCCACCCCGCCAAGGCGATGCCGAGGCCGACCGGGGCGAAGTCGAACATCCCGAAGGGCTGCCCCGTGATGTCCTCCCGCAGCCGGGACACGATGATGTTGGGCGAGGTGCCGATCAGGGTGACGAGGCCGCCGATCAGCGATGCGAAGGCCATCGGCATCAGCAGGCTCGACGGCGAGGTGCCGGTGCGGCGGCCGAGCTGGAAGGCCACGGGCATGAAGATGGCCAGGGCGCCGATGTTCTTGGTGAAGGCCGACAGCACCAGCACCATCCCGGACAGCGCCGACACCTGCGCGCCGGTCCCGCGCAGGCGGCGCAGCAGCGGGCGCATCGCCGTTTCCACCGCGCCGGAGCGGGCGACGGCGGAGCTGACCAGCAGCGCGGTGGCGACGATGACCACCACGTCGTCCGCGAAGCCGTCGAACGCCTTGTCCGCCGGCACGATGCCGACCACCACGCCGGCCAGCAGCGAGAGCAGCGCCACCAGGTCGTAGGGCAGCCGTCCCCAGACGAAGAGGCCGATCGTGGTTCCGACGAGCCCGAAGGCGAGCGCTTGGTCGATGGTCATCCGGCTTCCGATCCGGCCGCGGCGGGGCGTGCGCGTGGCGGCGCCCCAACCCTCCACCGCCCGTCCGGTTCCGCCGGGGAGCCGCCGGCGCCGCGACGCGTTGCCGGCGGGGACTGCCGAGGGGCGACGGGATGGTGGAGCTGTTGAAGCGGCTGATAGGCGCCGCGCGGAACCGCGACGGGCAGGCCGAGGCGCTGGAGCCGGAGCCGGGGGCGATGGCGGCCGCCGGGGGAGCGGCGGGCCCCGCCCAGCGCTCCCGTTTGGCGACGCGGCCGGAGGCGATCCTCCAGGAGGGCCTGGCGGCCAAGGTGCTGCACGGCTGGCTCGGGAACCGGCAGCAAACCCTGTACCCGCTGGTGTTGAACCTGCGCAACCTCGGCGAGCGCGAGCGCGCCTTGCTGGCCGAGATCATGGCGGCGACGCTGGCCGCTGGCCGCACGCCGCCGTCGGAAGACCGTGGTGGGGCGGCCCGGCGAACCTTGGCCCGGCTGGGCGCCGGCGAAGGCGAGGTCCGGCGCCTGGACGCCGCGTTGGAACGCCCGCGCCCCGTGCGCGACCTCCTCGCGGACATCCAGGACGCGGGAATCGGGCCGCACGCCTACGCCGCATCCCTGCTCGCGGCCGACTCGCGGGAGCCGGCGTCGCGCGCTTGGCTGGGCTACTTGGCGGCGCGCTTCGCCCTGCCGCCGGAGGTCGTGGTCAGCCTCGACCGGCGCTACCGGCAGTAGCCGGCCCGGCCGCCGCCCGGTCTTCCGTCGCGTCCCGCAGCGCGGCCTGGAGGGCGCCGCTGTCCAGCAGCAGGCGGCGGGACAGGTCCGCCAGGGTGATCCACCCGACCACCCGCCCGGAGGCGTCCCGTGCGGGCATACGGCGGATGTGGTGCGCCGCCATCAGGTCCATCGCGTCGCGCAGGTCGTCCTCCGGCCGGCACGAAAGCACGGGTGCGGTGAGCACGTCCCGCACCCGCACCGACGCGCAGTCACCGCCCCGGGCGACCACGCGGTACAGGATGTCCCGGTCGGTCAGCACGCCTTCCAGGCGCTCCGGCCCGCCGACCGGCAGGGCGCCCACGTCCAGCTCCCCCATCAGCACCGCGGCTTCCTGCACCGGCGCGTCGGCCTCGATGAACTCGACATGCCGGCTCATCACGTCCGCGACCCTCATCGTCCATCCTTCCCCAACCGGGCGGCTCGCCCCGGGCCGCGCGGCGGGAACGCGCGCGGGGCCCGCGGGATCGCGCCGCGGCCTCCCCGAAACGCCGCCCTGCATTGACGCCGATCAATGCGGCCCGGCCCTGTGGTCGGCACCATGGCCGCCGGTGGAAAGGCCGCCCCAAACCGCGGCCGGAGGGCGGGCGGGAGGGAAGAGATGCCGCTCAAAGACATACTGGTCCACCTCGACGGGACCGAACGGGCCGGCGTCCGCCTCGGGCTGGCCGCCGACCTCGCCCGGCGCCACGAAGCCCACCTCACGGCGCTCCACGTGGTCGACGTCGAGTTGCCGGCCATGTTCGCGGGCGAAGCGGGCGGCACCGCCGCTTTCGTCGACCTGATGGAAGACATGCGGCGCGACGCGACGGCGGAGGCGTCCAAGGTCGAGGCGATGTTCCGCGACAGGATGCGCCTCGACGGGATCGCGGGCGAGTGGCGCTCGGTGGAGGGCGTCACCCGGCAGCAGGTGGCGCTGCACGCGCGCCACGCCGACCTCGTGGTGGTGGGGCAGGAGGGCGCTGGCCCCGGCGAACCCACCGTTCCCGAGGTCGTCGAGCACGCGCTCTTCGCCTCCGGCCGGCCGGTCTTGGTGGTGCCCTGGGCGGGGCGTTTCGAGACGGTGGGCCGCAGGGTGCTCGTGGGGTGGAACGCGAGCCGGGAGGCGGCGCGCGCGGTGAACGACGCGCTGCCGCTGCTCGCGCAGGCGGAGGCCGTCACCGTGCTCGCGGTCAACCCGCGCCGCGGCACCGGCGCGCACGGCGAGGAGCCGGGGGCCGACATCGCCCTCCACCTCGCGCGCCACGGGGTGGAGGTGGAGGTGCAGCGGACGGCCGGGTCGGGGATCGGCGACGGCGACATGATCCTGAACGCCGCCGCCGACCTGTCGGCGGACCTGCTGGTGGTCGGCGCCTACGGCCATTCGCGCCTCCGGGAAGTGGTCCTCGGCGGCGTGACCCGGACCCTGCTGCGCCGGATGACGGTTCCCGTGCTCATGTCGCACTGAGCCGCCCGTTCTCCCGGGCCGGCCGCGGCGCGGCTCAGGGCACGAGCACGAGCGCGCCTTCCACGGCGCCGGCGCGCAGCCGGCCCAGCGCGTCGTTCGCCCGGTCGAGCGGCACCGTTTCGACCGTCGTGCGCACCGGCACCTTCGGGGCCAGCGCGAGGAAGGCCTCGCCGTCGCGGCGGGTGAGGTTGGCGACGGAGCGCACCGTCCGCTCGTGCCACAGGATGGCGTAGGGGAAGGCGGGGATGTCGCTCATGTGGATGCCGGCGCAGACCACCGTGCCGCCGCGGTCCACGGCGCGCAGCGCGGCCGGCACCAGCGCGCCGACCGGGGCGAAGAGGATGGCCGCGTCCAGCGGCTCCGGCGCCGGGCGGTCCGAAGGGCCGGCCCAAACCGCGCCGAGGCCGCGCGCGAACGCCTGCGCCGCGACGTCGCCGGGGCGCGTGAAGGCGTAGACCTCCCGCCCCTCGTGCCGCGCCACCTGCGCCGCGATGTGCGCCGCGGCCCCGAAGCCGTAGAACCCGATCCGGCGCGCGTCCGCGCCGGCCATCCGCAGCGCGCGGTGGCCGATCAGGCCGGCGCAGAGCAGCGGCGCCGCTTCCGCGTCCGCGTAAGCGCCCGGCAGGGCGAAGCAGAAGCGCGCGTCGGCGACGGCCAGCTCGGCGTAGCCGCCGTCGATCTGGTAGCCGGTGAAGCGTGCGGATTCGCACAGGTTCTCGCGGCCGGCGCGGCAGAAGCGGCACCCGCCGCAGGAGGAGCCGAGCCAGGGGACGCCGACGCGGTCGCCGGGGCGGAACCGCTCCGCGCCGGCGCCGGCCTCGAGCACCCGCCCGACGATCTCGTGGCCCGGCACGACCTGCGGCTTGGGGTCGGGGAGTTCGCCGTCCACCACGTGGAGGTCCGTGCGGCAAACGGCGCAGGCGCAGACGCGCAGCAGCAATTGGCCGGGCCCGGGGCGGGGATCGGGCAAGGCCGCGGCGCGCAGGGGCGTACCCGGCCGGTCGAGCACCATCGCGCGCATGGTCCGCCTCCTCGGGACGGCGTGGCCGCGCATGTTCGGCGCGCGGAGCGCTGGCCGCCGTGATCTGCGTCAAACCGGCCGCTCCCGGCCTTCGTTCCTCGAAGCCCCCGCGGGGCTCAGCGGACCCGGACGCGTTTCGGGAACGTGTCGGCCTCGAGCAGCGCCGCCCGGTCGGCCACGTCGGCCCGGCGGGCGGACAGCCTTATTGCGCCGCGCGCTTCCAGCGCGGCCAACGCGCGGGAGAGGGTTTCCGGCGTCATGCCCAGCCGGGCCGCGATGGCGGTGCGCGGCTCCGCCAAGCCCACGGGGCCCGCCCCCGCCTCCTCGGGCACCCGACGCGCCAGGAAGCGGGCCACGCGGCGCTCCGCCGGCCGGAGCTTCAGGTCCACCACCTGGTCCACCATCAGCCGCCAGTGCCGCGACAGCAGCTCCACCGTGGCGCGGGAGAGCGCCAAGTCCGTGCCGATGGCTTCGCGGAACGCGTCGGCCGGAATCATCAGGACGCGGGAGTCCACCAGCAGCACGCCCGACGCCGAGCAGGGCATCCGCAGCACCGCCGCCGGCGCGAGGAACAGTTCGCCTGGGCCGAAGATCTCGACGATCGTGGCGTGCCCGGCCTCGTCCTCCGCCCGCAGGCCGACGCTGCCTTCCAGCAGCAGGTGCAGGAAATCGGCGCGTTCGTGCTGCTCGAACACCACCGTGCCGCGCGGCAATCGCTGCGCGAAGCTGGAGCGGAGCAGCCCCTCCATCGCGGCCTCTCCGGCGGCGGCGAAGAAGGGGCTGCGGCGGATCAGGTCGATGTTGAGGGGAGAGTTCGGCATGGGGCTGTCCAGCCTCGGGTGCGGGCCGACGATAAGCCGGAGCGGCCCGTCCTCCTTGACCTGGATCAAGCCCGCGCCCGCTCCGCGTCAGGCCGCGCCGACGGGCCCGCCCTTCGAAGCGCGCCGCTCGCCGGAATCGCGGCCGGCTTGACCTGAGTCAATCGGACGCGGCGCGCCCGGCGCCAGTTTGCCACGCATCGAAAAGCCCGGAGCGGCACCATGAGCGCGACAGCGGTCGTAGCGGCGGGCGTGGGCGGCGGGGACCGGTGCCGCGCCCTGTGGTTCGGCGCGAGGGCCTCCACGGTCCGCTCCGCCGTTCGAAGGACGACCTTCCCGATCATCGGCGCACGGATGAAGAAGGGTTCCGGCCCCAACGGGACGCGGTCCGGCCTGCCGGTCGGCGCGCCCGCGATCTCCCTGCGCGACTGGTGCTTCCGCTCCGGCTGGGGCGCGCGGCAAGCGGCCAACGGCCCGCGCGAACCGTCCCGGCAGGCGGCCTCGTGGGGACCGCCACGCCCGGCCCTCGGCGCGGGAGCCGACGGGACCGAGGTGCCCGCATGACCGCCGCCGCGCCGTCCGCCGCGCAGCGGCGCGCGCGCCCGTCCCGGCTGCCGGCCTTGTTCGCCTACGGCTTCCGGCCCTTCTTCCTGCTCGCCGGCGGCTGGGCGCCGCTCGTCGTCGCGCTGTGGGTGGCCGGCATCGTGGGGCTCGGCGTGCCGGACGGGCCGTTGCCGCTCGTCCGCTGGCACGCGCACGAGATGCTGGCCGGCTTCGTCGGCGCCGCGATGATCGGCTTCGTGCTGACCGCGGTGCCGAACTGGACGGCGCGGCGCGGCTACGCGGGCGCGCCGCTGGTGGCGCTGGTCGCCCTCTTCGTCGCCGGGCGGCTCGCCCTGCTGCCGGGCTCGCCCGTGCCCGCCGGCCTCGCCGCGCCGCTCGCCCTTTCCGCCTTGCCGGCGACGCTGCTCCTGGTGCTGCCCGCGCTGCTGGGGGCCGGCAATGCGCGGCTGTTCGGCCCGCCGCTGCTCGTGCTCGGCTTCTGGGCGGGCGACCTGCTGATGCTGGGCGAGGCCGCCGGCTGGTGGCGGGGCGAAACCTGGCGCGCGGGCCAACTCCTCTCGGCCGACGTCGCCCTGGTCCTGGTCGGGCTGATCGGCGGGCGCATCATCCCGTCCTTCACCCTGAACGCGCTGCGCAAGACCGACCGCCCGGCGGAGCCGAAGCCGCTGCCCGGGGTGGACGTCGCGGCGGTGTTGTCGCTGGTGGCGGTCGCGCTGGTGGATCTGGCGGCGCCCGGCGGGGCGCTCGCGGGCGGTGTCGCGGCGTTGGCGGCCGCGCTGGCGGCGGTCCGGCTGTCCCGGTGGCACGGGCTGCGGACCCTGGGCCGGCCGATCCTGTGGGTGCTGCACCTGGCCTACGCCTTCGTCCCGCTGGCGCTCGCCACCAAGGCGGCTTGGCTGCTGGCGGGGGCGCCCTGGGCGGCGCACTGGCTGCACCTGCAAGGCGCGGGCGCGCTGGCGATGATGATCCTGGCCGTGATGACGCGCGCGACGCTCGGGCACACGGGGCGCGACCTCGCCGCCTCGCCGGCCACGGTGCTGGCCTATGTCCTGCTCGCGCTCGCCGCCCTGTCGCGCGCCTTCGGCCCGGCGCTGGCCGGGGGCGGCCCGGAGCCGCTCGCGCTGGCCGGCGCGCTCTGGATCGCGGCCTTCGCCCTGTTCCTGTGGGTGTACGCGCCGATCCTGCTGCGCCCCAGGCCGGACGGGAAGCCGGGCTGACCGAGGGCGCCTCCCGGGGCGGAGGACCAAGCGGCCATTGACCCGAGTCAACGCGACGACGCTCGATCCGCGTCAAGGTCGGGCGGCGTGTCCCGCGCCGTGGGCCGGGGCGCCGCCGTCATCGAGGGTCGCCCATTGCATCCGTTCGACGCCGCTCGCGGCCTGCCGCGCAGACCGGGCACCGGGGCCGCCAGTCGCTGCCAAGGGTGCGGCGCCCGGTCGGTCGGCCTCTGCGCGCCGCTCGGCCCCGCCGCGTTGGACGACATGGCCGCCGAAACCGAGCGCGTGGCGGTGGCGCCGCGCACCCCCTTGTTCCACCAAGGGGACGACGCTTCGCACGTCTACACGTTGGCGGAGGGCGCGGCGAGGCTCACGCGCGTCCTGCCCGACGGGCGGCAGGCGGCGATCGGTTTCCGCCTCGCCGGCGACATCATGGGGTTCACGCCCGCCACCGAGCACGCGTTCGGCGCCGAGACCCTGACGCGCGCCACGATCTGCCGCGTGGACCGGCGCCGGCTGGACGCGATGTTCCGCCGCCACCCCGTGCTGGAGCGCCGCTTCCTCGAACTCTGCGCCGGCGAGTTGGCGGCCACCCAGGACCACGTCCTGGCGCTGGGACGGCTGACGGCCCAGGAACGGGTCGCGCACTTCCTGCTGTCGCTGGCCGAGGCCCAGGAGCGCCGCGGCCGCCGCGGGCCGGTGTTCGACCTGCCCGCGACCCGCACCGACATCGCCGAACTGCTCGGGCTGACGCTCGAAACGGTCAGCCGCGCGGTTTCGGCCCTCCGCAAGCGGGGCTGGATCAAGCTGCACGGCTTGTCCGCCTTCGAGATCACCGAACGGCCCTCGCTCGCCGCCTTGGCCGCCGGCGAAGGCGGCGCCTGAGGCGCACCGCCCCGGTTGCGACCCGGCCGGTCAGGCCTTCGCCGGGCTCCGCCGCGCGGCCTGCTTCGACGCCCCGCTCGGAACGCCCTCCTTCGGCGCCCGGCGGCAGCGGGAATGAACGCCGCCTCCGGAACCGCGACGCCCGTCCCCGACCGGCCCCGCCTTGGCGCGAGTCTCGCCGAGCGCGGCGCGGACCGTGGCGTCGCGCGGCTGGGACTCCACCCCGTGCCCCGCCTACACGGCGCGGCTGTGGTGGCCGTGGCGGGGTTCAGGTAGGCGTCGAAGCAAGCGGCGACGTGGCGGGCGAAGCGCCGGCCGGCCTCCGTCACCCGCAGCCGCCGCCCGCCGTCCTCCAAAGCAACGAGCCCGTCCCCGGCGAGCGGCGCGAGCCGCGAGGCGGCCTGGGCCATCACCGGCAAGGGCACGGCGCGCAGGTCCACGGCGAAGTCGCACATCACGCGCTCGATCAGCGCGCGGCGGGCGCGGTCGTCCTCCGTCAGCGCGCGGCCGCGCGCCACCGGCAGCCGCCCGGCCGCGACGGCGGCGACGTAGCGGCGCTCGTCGGGGTCGTTCTGGACGTAACCCTCGGGGAGCTGGCCGATGGCCGAGGCGCCGAGGCCGAGCAGGAACGGCGCGGCGTCCGTGGTGTAGCCCTGGAAGTTGCGGCGCAGCGCGCCGGCGCGGGCGGCCTCCGCCATCGGGTCGTCGGCCTTGGCGAAGTGGTCGAGGCCGATGGCCTCGTAACCGGCGGCGCGCAGCGTCTCCTCCGCGGCCTCCGCTTGTTCGAAGCGCCCGAGCGCGTCGGGCAGGGCGGCCCCGTCGATCGCGCGCTGGTGGGGCTTCATCCATGGCACATGGGCGTAGCCGAAGACCGCGACCCGGTCGGCACCCTGCTCGGCGGCGAAGCGCGCGCTGGCCGCGACATGGTCGGGCGTCTGGCCGGGCAGGCCGTACATCAGATCGAGGTTGATCCGCGCGACACCGGCGGCGCGCAGCCGCGCCACCGCATCGGCCACCAGTTCGGAAGGCTGGACCCGGCCGATGCGCGCCTGCACCTCGGGCGAGATGTCTTGCGCGCCGAGGCTCGCGCGGGTGAAGCCGCACTCGGCGAAGACCTCCAGCACCGTGTCGTCGATCTTGCGCGGGTCGAGCTCGGCCGCGAGCTCGGCGTCCGGGCGCAGGCCTAGCTCCTCGCGCAGAAGGGCAACCAGGCCGCGCAGCGCCTCCTCGCCCAACTCGCTCGGCGTGCCGCCG
>NZ_BAAAFZ010000006.1:13831-21394 GCF_039523795.1 Craurococcus roseus
GCCGCCGCCGAAGTGCAGCGCCGCCGCGCCGCCGTGCTGCGCCGGCAGCGCCGCGGCGAGCAGCCGCGCCTCGGCGGCCAGCGCCGCGGCGTAGCGGGCCAAGCGCGGCGCGGCGCGCGTGACCGCCGTGTGGCAGCCGCAGTACCAGCAGAGCGACCGGCAGAAGGGCACGTGGACGTAAAGCGACGGCGCGTGCGCCGGGCCGGCCTGGCCCAGCCACCCGCGGTAGGTGCCTTCCGCGATGGGGCCGAAGTGCGGCGCGGTCGGGTAGCTGGTGTAGCGGGGGAGGGAGGCCGCGGCGTACCGCTTCAGCGCTTCCCCCGGCGCGGTGGCCGAGTGCATGGCCGCCTGGATAGCCCCAGCCGCGCGGCTTACCTTTGCGAAATGTCAAACGCGGGGACGGGCCGCGCGCCGGGCCCCGCGCGCGGCGGTCAGATCGGGCAGACCCCCGACGCGCAGGCGAGGTGGGCCATGTCCACCGCCTCGTGGAGCGCCGGGTCCTCGATGCGCTCCACCAGCGCCGCGAAGCGGCCGGCCGGCACCTCCTCCTCGGGCAGGTACTCGTAGCCGAGCGCGTGGTCCGGCCGGCTCGGCAGCACGGCGCAGCAGCGGATGCGGGGCTGGTGCTCCAGGACCATGTCGCGGAAGGCGTCGAGCCCGTGCCGATCGGTGAAGACCTTCAGGGTGTAGGAGACTTGGTTGCCCCGTTCCGCGCCGATCCAGTGCCGTTCGAGCAGGGCGAGCCAGCGGTATTGGTCGTCCGGCGAGGCTTCCGGCGCCGTCACCAGCCGCTCCCCGATGCCGAGGCGCTGGATCAGCGGCAGCGTCGGGAAGCCGACCACCGCCATGCCCGGGAAGGAACGCAGGGCGCGCACCGGGTAGCCGCGCGCCTCGTAGTCGCCGAGCAACGGGTCGCTGTCCACGGCCCAGCCAGTGTTCCGCCGCGCGCCCTTGAACTGCACCCAGCGCAGGTACTGGCGCCGCGCCGGCAGGTGCGCGCCCTCGGTCAGGCCGAACAGCTTGCTGGTGGTGCCGGCCGGCTTGACCGTGGTGACGGTGAAAGGCGCGCCGAGACCGAACTCCGCCGCGCAGGCCTCGCCCTCCGCCTTGGCCGCGTCCGACAGCCGCGCGAGCATCGCCCAGAACGGCGCCGAGCGCTCCTCGTCCAGCAGGTCCGCGAAGCCGAAGCCCCACCGCATCCAGGCCCATTCGTGCAGGCCCGTGGGCCCGATCCCCATGCGGTTGGTGCGCCGCACCTCCTCGGCGTAAAGGGCGTCCATCAGGTTGGCGCGCATCAGGAAGCGCACGCCGAGGCGCACGCTGTCCTCCACGCGCGCGTCCCACTCGGCCGCGACCTCCGGGGGCACGGCGCCGGGCTCGACCTCCACGAGGTCCACCGGGCAGGCGAAGAGGGGGGCGAAGTCGGCGATCACGCAGTAGCCGCCGGTGACGTGCAGCGTGATCTCGCCGCAGGGATTGGTCGTCACCGGGAAGCGCGCCGCTTGCGCGCGGCGTCCCAGCTCCGCCAGCAGCCCCACCGCGTGGTCGGCGCGGTAGCGGGCGGACCGCACGTCGCGGCCGTCCTCGTGCGCCGGCTTCTCCCAGGCGGTGCCGGTGCGGTGGTCCTCCAGCTTGTCGCCGTTGATGAAGCCGGGCTCGCCGTTGATGAAGGCGCAGCGCGTCGCCTCCTCGAACACCGCGAGGGCGTGGCGGTGGGCCGGCGCGTCGCTGCCCGCGCGCGAGGCGCGCACGCCTTCCCAGAACTCGGCGTCCACCATCACCGAGTTGTTGGCGGTCCAGAGCCCGCCCTCCGACTTGGCGCGGATGAAGCGGAAGACGCCGGGGTCGCGCCAAGACTTCGTGGCCATGCGCGCGGCGCGGCGGGCGCCGCCGACCTGCACCTCGACGGAGAGGTAATGGTCCGCCAGCAGCGCCTGTTCCCAGGGCCGCAGCGCCTCGTCGCCGGGGGCGCGGCGGCGCGCGGGTTCGATCACCTGGTTCCGCAGATTGACGAAGCCGCGCATGAGCGAAAGGGGGCCGGAGGCGGGCCGCCCCTGCATGCCGCCGATCGGCGCGCCGCGCGGGCGCACCGCCGAGAAGTCGAGCAGCACCGCGCGGTCCGCCGCGCCCTCGAAGGCCATGCTCTCCAGCAGCTCGACCGCCTTGGCCCAGCCCTCGCGGGTGTCGGCGACGGCGTGGCGGATCGCGCCTGCCGGCGCCTCGGACGGGTCGGAAACGAACTCGCGCGCGATCCAGGCGCGGACCTCCGCCGCTTGCGCGTCCGTCATCGCCTCCGGCGCGGTGCCCCAGGGCAACAGGTCGAACTCGACGCCGAAGCGGTGCAGGTCCTCGCGCGTGCCGGGGAAGTCGGGGTGCGATGGCGAAAGGTGCAGGAGCAGCCGCGGCGCCCTGGCCCAGTCCACCGCGACCAGCTCGTCGTCGTAGCTGCGCCCGACGCCGCTGCCGTTCAGCAGCAGGTAGAACAGCGTGAAGGAGGCGATGGCCGTCGCGCAGTTGGTGAACACCTCCATGTTGCGCCCGGGCTGTTGCGCGTCGCCGTGCTGGAGGTGGCGGCCGGAGGTGAGGAGGGCGCCGGTCGCAATGGCGTTGCGCAGCCGCGCCTCCTCGACCGGGTCGGCGCGGCGCCCGGCCAAGGCCATGTTGCCCGCCGCGACCCGGTCCGCGACGCGGCCGAAATCCTCCCGGTCCTCGGAGCGGAAGACGGTCCGGCGGGCGACGGCGAGGCCCATGCCGGGGTCGAGTGCGCGCGGCGCGAGCTTCGCCTCCCCGAAGCTCGCGCCGGGGATGGCGGCGGGGCGCCGCGGGCGCATGCCGGGCAGGGAACCGTCCATTGCGAATCCTTCTCTCGGCCGCCGAAGCGAGGCGGCACGCTCCATATATAGCGATTCACCTTCTATGTAGCCACTGCATTTTGTAAGTTGCGCCCATCTGGCGTCCGGCCGCCCGACCTTCGGACAAGGCCTCCAACGCCCGCCGCAGGGGCTGCGCGGCCCCCTTGCCGACCTCCTCCCCTCGCGCCAAGGCGCCGGCACACGCGGGTGCGAAGCGGCCGTCGGTCTGCCAAGGAAGCGGTTCGCATCTGGCGGGCCGCGCCACCGTGCGGTTTGGGGGAGGCGAAGTCCGAGGGGCGCGCGATGGGGGGATGGGGCGAGTTGTTCGTGGCCTTCGCGGCCTTCCTGCTGTCCCACGCGCTGCCGGCGCGGCCGGCCCTGCGGCGGCCGCTCGCCGCCGCTCTCGGCGAGCGGGGCTATCTCCTGACGTACAGCTTGGTTTCGCTGGCGGCGCTCGCTTGGCTGATCGCCGCGGCGGGGCGGGCGCCTTACGTCGCCTTGTGGGGCCCCGCTCCGTGGCAGGCCTGGGTGCCGAACCTGGCCATGCCGGCGGCCTGCCTGCTGGTTGCCTTCGGCCTCGGCGCGCCCAACCCGCTTTCCTTCGGCGGCCGCGCGGACGGCTTCGACCCGGAGCGGCCGGGCGTCGCCGGGGTGTCGCGGCACCCGCTGCTGCTCGCCCTCGCGCTCTGGGCCGGCGCGCACGCCGTGGCGAACGGCGATCTGGCGCATGTGGCGCTGTTCGGCGCCTTCGCCGGCTTCGCGCTGCTCGGCATGCGGATCATCGACCGGCGCAAGCGGCGCCTCATCGGGGCGGGCGAATGGAACAGGCTGGCGGCGCGCACCTCGGGTTGGCCGCTCGCCGCGCTCGTTGACGGGCGGTGGCGGCCCTCGGCCCTGCCCGAGCCCTGGCGGCTCGGCCTGGGCTTGTTGCTGTGGCTCGCGCTGCTGGCCTTGCACGCGCCCGTGGTCGGCGTGTCGCCGCTGCCACCCGGCTGAACGGGCGGCCCGGGGAGTGGGCGGCGCCCCACGCGCGTCGTCACTCGTACACGAAGGCCGGGTCGTCGAGGTCGATGGCGGGCAGTTCGTCCTTTTCGCGCCAGTGGTCCTGGGTGTGCTGCCATTCGCGCTTGTTCCCACGCTTCGGCAGCAGGTGCATGCCGCGCATGAGGTAGCCGGGGTTGAAGTCCTCCGGGTCGATCCAAGGCAGCAAGGGCATGTCCTTGTCCTCGGGGCGGAGGGCCACCGTCACCTTGCGCGCGCCCTTCTCGTCCATGCGGTTGAGCAGCCGGCACACGAAGTCGGCGACCAGGTCCGCCCGCAGGGTCCAACTGGCGCGGAAGTAGCCGAACACCCAGGCCATGTTGGGCACGCCGGTGAACATCATGCCGCGGTAGGTGACGGTTTCGGAGAAGGCGAGCGGCTCGCCGTCGATCTCGAAGTCGATGTCGCCGAGCGCGCTGAGGTGGAAGCCCGTGGCGGTGACGACCACGTCGGCTTCGAGGAGCTTGCCGGACTTCAGCAGGATGCCGTCCTCGGCGAAGCCTTCGATCCCGTCGGTCACGACCGAGGCCGTGCCGGCGGCGATGGCGTGGAAGAGGTCGCCGTCCGGCACGAAGGCGATGCGTTGCCGCCAGGGCCGGTAGCTCGGCGTGAAGTGCGTGCCCATGTCGTAGTCCGGGCCGAGGATGGCGCGGACCTGCGCCAGGAGGTCCTGCCCCGCGCCCTCCGGCTCGGTGAAGGTGCGGCGGGTGAACTTGTCCTGCTCCAGCAGGATCTTGCGGCGGACGATCTCGTGTATCCACGCCGGATCGACGCCCAATTCGCGCAGCTCGTCGGCGATCTCGATGGCGTTGCGGCCGGTGCGGAACCAGGTCGGCGAGCGCTGCAGCATGGTGACGTGGGCGCACTTGCCGGCGATGGCCGGCACCAGCGTCGCGGCGGTGGCGCCGGAGCCGATGACGACGACCTTCTTGCCCGACAGGTCCAGGTCCTCAGGCCAGGTCTGCGGGTGGACGATCAGGCCCTTGAAGCGGTCCATGCCGGGCCACTCGGGCGTGTAGCCTTCGGAGTGGCGGTAGTAGCCCTGGCACATCCAGAGGAAGTTGGCGGTGAAGCGGACGGCCTCGCCGGTGTCCTTCCGGACGGCCTGGATCGTCCAGAGCTTGTCCCCGCTCGACCAGCTCGCCGAGACGATCCGGTGCCGGTAGCGGATGCGGGGGGCGAGGCCGTTCTCCTCGATCACCTCGCCCATGTACTTCAGGATCTCGGCGGCGGTGGCGATCGGCGTGCCGGTCCACGGCTTGAAGCGGTAGCCGAAGGTGAACAGGTCGCTGTCGGAGCGGATGCCGGGGTATTTGTGCGTGAGCCAGGTGCCGCCGAAGCTCTCTTGCTCCTCGAGGACGACGAAGCTCTTGTTCGGGCATTGCTTCGTCAGGTGGTAGGCGCCGCCGATCCCGGAGATCCCGGACCCGGCCACCAGGACGTCGAAGTGCTCGGCTTCTTGCGGCTTGGTTTCGGCGACGAGCGTCGCTGCTTCGGACATCGTTCCCCGCTTCTCGTTGTTCACGGATGGCTGCGCCGCAGTCTCGACCGCATCCGCGGAGGCGGCAATGCCGCCCCGGCCGGTCCGCGGTCCGCTCAGGCCGAGAACGCGGGCACGGCGCCGGGTTCCCGGCGGGCGGCTCCTTCCGCTTGCGCGGCCGCCGGGGCCGGCGTTTTGCGCGTTTCGGACGAATGGGCCGGGCGAGGCGACCGCCCCGCCTTTCCCGCCCGCCGGACGGGCGCTCGCCGTGGGGCGCTCCGCCGCGGCGTTTTGCGTGTTTCGGACAAATGCCCGGGACGGTGGCGGCGCCGTGGCTCGCGCGGCTTCCGAATGGCCGATCGCGGCGAGGCGGCCCGACCCGGCGGCGGCGGTTCGCGCGATCCGGACAAATCGCCGGGGCGATGCCGCCGCTTCGCGTTTTGCGCCTTTCGGACAAAATGCCGGGGCGGGCCGCTGCGGCGGGGCCTCTTCCGTGTTGCGGGCGGATGCGCAAGGTCGGGGCCGCGGAGGCGCAGCATCATGCGCCCGCGGGGCGGAGGCCGAGCGTGGGGCGGCTCGGTTCGGCGTCTCGGCTTTTTCGGGCGGATGGAAGGCGTGCGGCATCGGGGGCGCTCCCTTCTTCGGCGCCCCTCGGCGTGGATACCCAGGCGGCCCGCTCGGTTTGCCGCGACCGACGCCGCGACGGGTCCGCCTGCCGGAACCCTGGACTATCTTCCTACATTCGCCGGCGCTGCGTCAAGCATCCCAGGCGTCGGGAAGGCCGGCGGCGCCTTCGGCTGGCGCGGCTTGCGAGGGCCGCGCTTCTCCGGTCCTTCGGCGGCTTAAGCCGCTTCCACCAGGACCACGATGTCTTTGCCGCGTCCTGGCCCCCGACCAACCACCCGACTGCCAGCTTGGTGTCGGCATCGAGAGCCGTCCACGTCCAGACATCGCCGGTCCCCTCCGGGGCCGCCTTGGCGGCCATGTTCTTCGCTTTGTGGGTGAAGGACCAAGTTTCGTAACGCTCGACTTGCTGGGCCTGCACGCCGCGCACCGCCCGGTCGTGGAAAGCTCCACAAGCCCGGCCAACATCCACCAGCAGCTTCGTCACTGTATCTATGCTGATGCCGGCGATCCGAGTTGTGGTGCGCAGCGCGTCGCCTTCGCAGAGCAGGGTCAGAATGGCCGCGCGTCGTGGAATGGAGGCGATTTACGCCTCCATTCACACTAGACCTCATGCTTGAGCCTCAAGCGTCCTGTTCGGTTTTGGCTCGGTCCTGCTGCCGCCGCCGCGACATCTCCTCAATCTTCGTGGCGAGATCGGCAGCCATCTCGGCCGCAAACTTCTTGATGCTCTGCTCGCTGCCGGGATCATCGTGGTCCGGTGTGCTCCGCACGGCAGCGTCTCGGTCCGCCTCGATCCGCTTACGCCGCATCTCCACCCTCCCTTCTACCAGCGTTGGTCGCACTCACCCCATACTTCCTAACAAAGTATCCAGGGTTTAGTTCCTTATCAAAATAATGCTTCCGCTTTACCCAAACGAAGCCCTCCGTCTTTGATATTATTGCAACATCTATCGGGACCGCAACTGTTTCCTTCTCTGTTGAGAAGCGCCTCTTCATAGACGTGATGCTGACCAGTGCTTCCGCAAGCTCCGTGAGTTACGGCTTTGGCATGAACAAAACCGTATCCTCCATCTGTTTGCGGAGTTTCCCCTTGGCTGCGGGCATGAAGTCTTCGCGGTAGTGCTGCAAGACAGCTTCGCTCAATAGGCTGATCTGGCCTTCGACCGCCGCTTTTGCCGCCTTTCTTGTTCCTTTTACCCCGTCGAAGGCGTGTTGCTTTATCGCGGCGAGTGCGCGCGAGAGGTAATCTTCAAGTCCGCTTTCAAGCTCGGCGTCTATGCCGTCCAGAAAGCGGTCTACGATGTCTTTCTGCGCAAAAGGCAGTATCCGGGCAGACAACTCGTTGCGATTCGCGTCGAAGCTCTCTACCTGCCGCTTTTTCAGTCTGTCAGCGATCACCCCGTCGATTTCGAAGGCGCGCAGAGAAGGGAACATCTCATCAGCGCCGAAGCCAGCAAAGACGAGGCCTGTAAAATCCTCGGAGAGCACGTCTCGGTGCAACACCAACGCGCAGAGGTCCACCAAGCCGGCTTTGTCCTTCTCGGAGAGCGGGTATGGCGGGTG